>NZ_JBTSLF010000207.1:0-4165 GCF_054640775.1 Candidatus Aquicultor sp.
AGCAATTTTACCCCCTTTTTTTGCGGCGGTTTTATTTTCAACAAAGCCTTTTGCATCAACTTTTTTTGTTATTTCCGAAGTTGACGCTTCGCCAAGCATAGTGAAGATCAATTCGAGATCGGTCATGTGGTCTCTAAGGTTTTCTCCTTTACCCGGTAGCTTTTTTAATTCTTTGTATTCGGAAGGTGATAAACCAAAAGTTGCCCTGCTAATTTCAGAAGTGAGGATGGCAAATTCTTTTTGTTCTTTAATCCCTCGTTTCTGCCATTGATCGGTTAACTCATCTCTAACAGCAATGCCGCGTAATCTTTTTTCAATCCATTCATCGCTGTAACCTTTGGCTTTATAGATTTCTCTTATTCTTTGAGAAGCAAGTTCGGGATTTTCAATTTCTTCCAGCCGTTCGTAACCGACTCTTGCAAGCCAGCGTTTAAATGGCTCTGCTTTGGGAGATGGGATAGATTGAATAATTCTTAGCAACCCCTCAACATTTGCACAATTAATCTTTTGTTTCCCACCAGCCGTTTCCAATTCAAGGGGGGTGACAATTTGTCCCCACCCTTTTGAAAGTTCCTCGTCACGCTTTCGCATCTTTTTGATATAGTCGGTAGCGTTTGGTGTATCAGTTAACGCTTCAACAACATCCGCAACAGAGAAATACCATTTCTGTTCTTCATCGTTCCAATGAGAACGAATTTTTACTGATTCGAAAAGTTTTATGTTGCTCATAAAATTAACTTCTCCAAACGCAAACCTCCGAGGTTTGCAAAACCTCGGAGGTTTTTGTACTAAAATTCATAACTTGATTTCACTTTCTTATCTGTTAAAAACTCAATCATTATTTCTTTTGATTGAAAAAAAATGTTACATTATTAGACTTTGAATAGCCACGAGCTTTAGCTCGTGGATTTAGAACACTCAAACAATTCAAGGCTTTAGCCAAATTAACTTTTATCATTTGGCTAAAGCCAATATTATATTTTCTCTTTTATTCAACGCGCTAATTCGCCGCGGCGAAGCGTTGCAAGTCATTACAATACAACAAACCTTAACCCTAACTCGCCGGAGGTACATCCGGTGCGGGCGGCGGTGTCCCTTTACTTTCGCTTATTATGTACCGCGTTTGTTTTGCGTAATTTTCGGGATAGACATACTTTGCCGCGTTGCAAACTTCCTGCATTCTTTGCCATGCAGTGTTCAATTTACCAACACGCTCCTGAGTTAGTACTCCTCTATCTTTCTTAAACGCTTCCTGTTTCTGGTTTGCTCCATCAAGCGCGGTCTTTACAGAACCTATTTCATCTATCTTCGCTTGTGTAAAACCTTTCGCAATTAACTGCGATGAGTATTTTACAGCCGTTTTGTAAAACTGATTCATAAATTGAATCATCTTGCTCTGCGCCTGTCTTGCTTTGTCATAATCAGCGTACCCAAACTCATTTTGAACCGCTTTGCTTGTGGGGAAAGCTTTTTCAATATGATATTTGGAAGCTTGAAAGATTTTCTTGCTCTCCTCCATCCATTTTGTCACCTCCGCTGTAAGCGCCGTTTGTTGACTGACAATAGCATTGTCCCTCGCTTCTTCTTCAGCGGCGGTTATTTCATCCAGCCACTCCGTTTCAAAAGGAGCGTTAAATTTCTCATCAAAAGCTATAAAATCCGCTTTATCCAGCACAAAGCAGCCTCTGATGGTTTTTTCTAACTCAAGAGCCTCCGCATCACTCATTGCATAAACTCTTTTTGTTTCTTCAGGTTTTGCCATAAGATTTCTCCCATCTTATTAAGTTAAAGAAATTGAATAATTTATTAGAGCCTTTTATAAAAAGATGGATCTGCCGGGAGCGGATATTGCCGTTTTTTGCCTTAATAAGGGGATAAATTAGAAAGAAAGTGCTAAAAACCACGTTTTTACCCCTATAAATTGCATTGTTGAAGTTCCTCGCCGAATAGTTAAGTCTGCTCGCCCTATTGCTGGTATTGCTCGCTGCATTGCTGAGTCTACTCGCCGTCTTGCAGGCATTGCTCGGCATATTGCAGCCTCTGCTCGCTGTCTTGCAAGTGATGCTCGGCATAAAGTTGACTCTGCTCGCCGTATAGTAAAGGTTGCTCGCCGTATAGTAAAGGTTGCTCGCCGTATTGCTGACATTGCTCGCCATATAGTTGAGGCTGCTCGCCGGCGGAATGTAACTGCTATCACACGGTAAGCCGCTGCTACGGGTCGGAATTTTATCACTAATGTTGAAAATTTTATAACTTGGAAGGAGGAAGCAAAGAATTGTTTCCACTTGTTTGCGGCTAAAAAGTTTTTCGTAGAGAATTTTAAGGAGAAGACTTTAACTTTTTGCCGGACTAAATCAAATATATAACTATCTGAATTCATCACACTTTAGTAAACACCCTTAAATCTTTGAACAAACCTAAGAAAATAAAGAATTAGAGTCAAGCGAAGAATAGAAAAACTACAATTTCTTATTTGGCTAAAGCCAATCGTATGTTTTCTTTTTCACCAACGAGCTAAAGCTCGTTGCAAGTCAAAAAATTGTTTTACTCTTTTGAATTTATTTTAGTTTCTAACTTGCCACGAGCTTTAGCTCGTGGAGGAAAAACACAAAAGAAACTCCGGCTTTAGCCGAAATAACTTTCATCATTTGGTAAAGCCAATATTGTCCTCTTCTCATATTCAATGCGCTAAAGCGCGTTGCAAGTCATCGCATTGCAAATATCTTTTCATTTATAGTAAGTATTTGACTTGCCACGAGCTTTAGCTCGTGGATTAAGAATCAAAAATAACACCCGGCTTTAGCCAAATCATTTTCTTTTAATAATCTCAAATCCATATTTTTTCATAAACTCGTCATACTCCTCCTGAAAAGATTTTACTTTATGATGTTCTTCTTGATTCTTAATATAATCTCTAACTTTATTAATCATTGATTCACTTACGGAGACCGCGATATATTCATCTTGCCATTCAAATTTAGCTTTAGTCAATTTTTCTTTATTCACCCAGAAGGATGATTCTCCCTTCATAAGTTGAACGACTTTACTGATAGTTTGTTCACAACCGAGAGAAATAGTTAAATGAATATGATCTTCAACGCAATTAAGAAAATCAATATAAATTTCCTTTGTCTTAGCGTTTTGTTTAATATGGTCAAGGAGCAAAGGTTTGAATTCTTTATTGATAATTTTTTCTCTGTTCTTAGTTGACCAGATTAGATGAATCCAAACTCTTAAATACGGCATAAAAGTCTCCGTTTTTTTATTTGGCTAAAGCCCATTGTTTCTTTTCTTATTATCAACGCGCTGAAGCGCGTTGCAAGTCAGTGTATTGCAAATATCTTTTCATTTATTGTAACTATTTGACTTGCCACGAGCTTCTGAATATTCATGAAATTCTGAATAGCCACGAGCTTTAGCTCGTGGAGGAAAAACACAAAAGAAACTCCGGCTTTAGCCGAAATAACTTTCATCATTTGGTAAAGCCAATATTGTCCTCTTCTCATATTCAATGCGCTAAAACGCGTTGCAAGTCAAACATTTATTCGACAAAAAATTGAATTGATCAACTCATCTCAACAAACTTTTTTATCAGTCCTTCAAAATTTCCTTTTACACGATTGGCGGTTTCGGTTACTTCTTCGTGGGAGAGTTTTTGGTTTGAAATTCCCGCGGCAAAATTTGTAATGCAGGAAATTCCCGCGCACTTCATCCCTTTGGCAACCGCGTAGATCGCTTCATGCACAGTTGACATCCCCACGGCATCTGTGCCGAACTTATGCATCATCTCAATTTCGGCGGGTGTTTCGTATGAGGGACCTTTGGAATACCAGTACGAACCTTCCTTTAACGGAATTTTTTCTTCCAGCGCCGCTTGCCTAATTGTATCATTCAATTTTTTTGAAGGACAGTCGAGAAAAGCATTCTTTGTATCAAAGTTGGAAATGCCCATTACTTCCGATAATTCTTTTTTTAGAGATAGGGAATTAAAAGAAGTTAGCAGCATTAAATCACCGGGAGAAAAATTGCGGTTGATTCCTCCTGCTGCATTCGTTAACAAAATATTTTTGCATCCAAGTTCAGCGCAAAGATGAACGGGAAGGAGGCATTGATATAGATCGTATCCTTCGTAAAAATGAATTCTTCCCTGGAATAAAATTATTTT
>NZ_JBTSLF010000208.1:0-4111 GCF_054640775.1 Candidatus Aquicultor sp.
TTTCAGCAATAAGTAGTAACACACCTTCAGGTCAATTAAAGGACTTGTTAATAAACAATTCTCCACTAAGTGATGAAGTGCTTTTGGCATTTATAAACAGGCAAACATCAACTCCTCCAGGTATTTTCAAAGAAGCTTTAACGCCGAATTTACCTTCATCAGATACAGTAAACAATGCACTTCTTCAAAAACTTAATACTATTCCAACTGGAATAGCAAATCAAATTAAAATTATGCAAGGATATAATCCAGGTTTCAGAACATTAACCTCTATACTTCGTGATATAGGTACAATAGAAAACGAAAGAGCACAAACACTTAGTCAGACAATTAGTTATTATGCTCAAAATGATTCGCTTAATAATTTGACTAATTTACTAGAAAATGAACATACCGATTATGCAAACCAGTTGCTTACTGGTCTTTATATTGCCGATAACAATTTAGCTTTAGCTTCATTAAAACTTAATTCTCTTCCAAATTCCACCTTTGATGAACAGGCATTTATTAATATAAATAATATGTTAATTAATCTTGCAACAGAGGAAAAATCAGTTTTTGAAATGGACAGTTTACAGGAGCAGATAGTTAGACAAATAGCAACAATGAATACTTCATGTCTTGCACGTACTAATGCAAGAGCAATTTTACTGCTTGTGTATAACGAACGTTACGATGAAGAAATTCCACAGATGAATAGTGCAAGAATGGCAAGTAATAATGCAAATAATACAGGCTTAACAAATTCACTAACAAAGTTTAGTATTTATCCTAATCCTGCAAGCGAAAATGTTGAATTACATTATAGTTTATCTGCTCAAGAAAACGGTCTATTAGAAATATTTTCAGTGATAGGCAATAAGGTTGCTTCTTATACTCTATCTTCAACAGAGGAACAGATTAATATTTCTGTTAAAAATTTTGAGAGCAGTATTTATATGTATCGTTTTTCGGTAAATGATGTATTGATAGAAGAAGGCAAATTAATTATTCTTAATAAATAATAGTAATGAAAAAAATACTTTTCACTTTCAACTTCTCACTTTTTACTTTTTTTCTTTTCGCACAGGTATGGAATCAAGTAGGAATAGGAGTTGCTGGTGGTTGTTCAGCGTTAGGAATATTTCAGGATGAGCTTTATTTTGGAGGCGGTTATTCATCGTCTCCATTTATTTGCATTGCCAAATGGGATGGAAGTTTATGGACACCTGTTGATAGTGCTTCAGGTTATCCATATTGTTTCTTAGAATATAATAATGAACTCTATGTTGGTGGTAATTTTTCTTCAATTCAAGGTGCAGGGTCTAAAGGCATTGCCAAATGGAATGGAACACAGTGGGTGGCTTTAGGTAGTGGAATAATTGGTTCATATATTAAGGATCTTGCAGTTTTTAACGGAGAAGTTTATGTATCTGGGAGATTCTGGAATATTGGTGGAGTAAATACCAAAGGTATAGCTAAATGGAATGGAACAAACTGGTCATCTGTAGGTGGTGGCTTGCAAGGTTGTGGCAATTATCCAAGAGCTCAAGCGTTAGTTAATTTTAAAAATGATTTATTTGTAGGAGGTGAAGTGTGTATGGCTGGAACATTACCAGTTAACTGTATCGCCAGATGGAATAATTCTACATGGGATTCTTTAGGAATTGGAGTTAATTCTGATGTAAATGCAATTGTGGTTGATACGATTAATAATTTTTTATATTTAAGTGGGATATTTAGCAATATTGGAGTAAAAGATGCTTTTACTGTTGCCAAATGGAACGGATTTGAACTGGATAGTGTTGGAACACCTTATGGCACTGGTAAAACCTGTATAGAAATGTATCACGGTCAATTATATGTTGGTGGATATGGTGGTTTAGGTGGTCCAAATGATACTGTTCTTATTCGCTGGGACGGGAATCAATGGTATCAAGTAACAGGCCCATTATGGGGTTTAGAAGCTCTTAAAGTTTATAAAGAAAAGCTATATGTTGGAGGGGGGTATTTCATGGTTGGAAATGATTCAGTCATAGGAATTGCCGCATATTCAGCACCATGGGATACCAACTGTAAGTTTCTTCAACCTATTATTGCATCTATGAATTCACTAACAACACCAAATGGTGTTTCCAATACTTTTTATTATTCAGACTCTGTAAATATTCAATTCTATAATAACATACAAAGTGCTGCTACGTGGCAATGGAATTTTGGAGATGGAGATACAGGAACAGGGCAAACACCAAATCATTATTATAATGTTGCTGGTACTTACAATGTTTCTGTAATTGTAAATTATCCTTGGGGCCCCTATGGAACATGTATTGACACGGCACAAAAAACAATTACAGTTGTACATGGTACCAGATTAGAAGAATATTCAAAAGAAAGACTGAATTTTAAACTTTATCCAAACCCTACAAATGGTGATATAACAATCGAATTAACTATTCCAAATGCTACCTCTTCTGAAATTCGTGCTTATAGTAATAGTGGTAGTTTACAAGATAAATACCCTTTACAAAAAGGATTTAATAAAATCGAAATATCAGCAAATCTTTGGTCAAATGGACTTTCATTAGTAAGTCTTGTTGTTGAGGGGAAACAGGTATTTGCAGAGAAAGTTGTAAAAAAATAGTCGTTGTTATTTGTTTTTCTTTATGTTAATTATAATTTTTATAATTTCTTTTCGTTAACATATTAGTATTAACCATTTAAACTAATAGTTATGAAAAGCACATCAGAAACAGGACACGACAAAAATGTTGCAAACCTCGAAGATTTAATCTCACGTTGCACGGGCTACGGAACCGCCTATAATCCGTCAAAAGCAAGTCTTAAAATTGCTGCATTGCAAACATTGTTAACCACCGGAAGAAATTTATTACAAGCCGATAAAGTTTCTGAAACTGCTCACGACAATGCAACCAATGCTCGCGAAATTGTTTTTAAACCTCTCAAAACACTTTGCACACGTATTATTAATTCCCTCGACTCAACCGATGCAGCTAAACAAACAGTTGACGATGCAAGAACTATTAATCGCAAAATACAGGGTGTTCGTACTCACGCATTAGATGCATTTATTTCATCAACCACCAAATCAGCCGATAATACAGCAGGTGGTACAAATTCTGTAAACACAACAACTGAATCAAATGCCTCTGCTCCCGACATTGTTAACGAAATCTCAAAACACAGAATTTCAACCTCACAACAGGGTTTCGACAGCTTAATGGATCATTTCGCCAAGCTTATACAAACTGTTACAGCCGAGCCATTATATGTGCCTAATGAAAATGAATTAAAAGTAACTTCATTAAACACATTGCTTACAACTCTTAAAACAACCAATACCGCAGTAATAAATGCAGAGACAACATATAACAATGCGTTGTTATCAAGAAACATTGCACTTTATCAACGCCCTACTGGTCTTGTTGACATAGCTCTGGAAGTTAAAAAATACGTTAAATCCGTTTTCGGAGCTAAAAGCCCACAGTATAAACAAATAAGCGGCTTGCAATTTAGAAGGTATAAATTCTGAAAAACAGGCACTGTAACTGATAGTTCTTGCACAGTCGCTGATAGTTCTTGCATGGTTGCTGATAAAACTCCTGCTGTTGTTGATAGTTCTTTGACTGTTGCAGTTAGAATTGACACTGTCGTTGATAGTTCTTTGACTGTCGCCGATAGTTTTGGCACTGTCACCGATAGTTCTTTCACTGTCGCCGATAGATTTGGCACTGTCACCGATAAATCTTGCACTGTCGCCGATAGTTCTTGCACTGTAACTGATAAATCTCGTACTGTATTTGACAAATTTGGCAAAAATACCATTAAAACAAAGAAAACAATCTGCCAACTTGACACAGCCTGCAATATGACAAGTACTACAATTAATAAACTCTCTTTATACTCCTACCATCTTGACACGTACTGCAACTTGACAACGATATTAACCACAAAAGCTGAAGCTCCCCTGCACACAAGTTTAACCACATTTTGTTTTTTTAATAACAAATCTTTTCAAGGTCAAAAAAACAAAAAGAGGTTTAACTTTTTGCTTCCCTCAGCCAAAAGCGGTATTTTTATTTAATTATTTGCCCCCTAAAAAAATAAAACG
>NZ_JBTSLF010000209.1:0-1980 GCF_054640775.1 Candidatus Aquicultor sp.
CGCAGGTGTGCGCCAAACCGTGACATTGCGGTCTATTGCTCAAAACGACGGAGGATGAGAAGACACCATCCCCGGTCCATTGTTCGAAACTGGGAGTTTAGCTCAGCGGGAGAGCATCTGCCTTACCAGCAGAGGGTCACAGGTTCAAATCCTGTAACTCCCACCAGTAGGTATTTGACCTGTGAAGGGTCGTTGAAAATTACAGAAAAAGCCAGTATAATCATGCTAGCCGTAGAAGCGGCAAAACAACATGGGGGCGTAGTGTAGCGGTTTAACATTCCGGCCTGTCACGCCGGCGATCGCGGGTTCGAATCCCGTCGCTCCCGCCAAGGTCTTACCAAAAGTAAGGCCTTTTTTGTTCCCCAAATTCTTCCCCAAACCTTTCATCCCTTGTAAGATAGAAAGACTTATACAAGAAGGAGGCGCCTGAGTGAACATCCGGCAAGACTCTCCTAAAAAGGTCTCGATAATCTGTTTTCACGATGAGCTTTGCCAGGTATTTAACGCACTGGTGATTGCGCTTAACTTGCTGCGCTCAGGGGCGCAGGTTACAATCTTTTTCACCTCTCGCGGCGTCAATGCGCTGCATAGGGATAAGATAAAGCTCCTCAGCTGTGTGCCCGAGCAGCCCCAGGTCGAGCGAAAAGATATCATGAGGCGAATGGCTGCGATGAATTTGCCGGAGGCCGAGCTTCTGCTCGAGGTGCTCATTCTTGAGGGGGCGGCCATCCTGGCCTGTCCGCTGAATCTCGGGCTCTTTGGGGTCGACCCCGATGAGTTGGCCCCGGGCGTGAGAGTCGCCGACCCGGCCACCTACTACAAAGACGTCATCATGGGCGCCGATATAAATCTTACCTTCTAACGGGAATAAGGAGGTATACAGGATAATCACCAACGACCAAGCGAGGAGCGTATGAATATTCAACTACTCTACTTTACCGGTTGACCCCATTTCGAAAACGCGCAGGATGTGCTTGCCGAGGCCATGGAAGAATTGGGAATCGACCAGCCGGTCGAAATAATCGACATGCGGGGTGAACAGGAAGCCCAACAGCTTAAGTTCTTGGGTTCGCCGACTATCAGGGTGAACGGACAAGACGTCGACCCTGCAGCCCGGCAATCTATTGATTATGGGATGAAGTGCCGTCTTTACCGGACAGAAGAGGGAACTGTGGGCTGGCCGAGCAAGAGAATGGTTCTGACCGCACTCAAAGAAGGCTTCTGATATCCTAACCCAAGCCCGCATACGGGCCGATTATGATATCATAGTGCTTTAATTACTGTGCTTTGATCACTATGCATTGATTGTGGTGCTTGAGGATTTCTTGAACTGGGAGCGATAGCGATGCGATCCGAGAATACTATACCGCTGGTCGGGATTTTAATGGGAAGCGATAGCGACCTTGCCGTTATGGAAAAAGCCGCAAAGGTCTTAAGCGAGCTGGGCGTGCCTTACGAGATGGATATCTCGTCCGCACACCGGTTACCCGATAAAACCGCTAAGTACGCGCAGACGGCGCGTGAGCGCGGCTTGATGGTAATCATCGCGGGCGCGGGGATGGCCGCGCATCTGGCCGGGGTTATCGCTTCGCACACGACCCTACCGGTTATTGGCGTGCCCTTAAAATCGGGCGCTTTAGAGGGTGTGGATGCGCTTTATGCTACCGTACAAATGCCTCCCGGCATACCGGTTGCAACTGTCGCTATAGATGGCGCCGCAAACGCGGCGTATCTGGCCTGCGAGATACTGGCCGTCTCAAACCCCGAGATCGCCAGACGTCTTGAGGAAAAGCGCGAGGAGACCCGCGAGCAGCTGATGGAAAAATCCAAAAAGTTAAAAGAGGGATTTGCCGACTAAAGGTTTCTTAAGAAGCCTAGAACCACTGCCGTTTACGTACCCCAAGGTAATTGGATTGAGATAACGCACTTCTCTCGACAGCCCTCTTAGCCATATCATTTTCCGGGGGGTAAAGAACCTTA
>NZ_JBTSLF010000209.1:1990-4093 GCF_054640775.1 Candidatus Aquicultor sp.
AGTTCCTCCGCCGCCACCCACTCGACCGCAAGAGCACTTGTATGTTTAGGATTTACTGCAGGGGTGCCTCCGCTTACCGTGCCGCTAAAAACACAATGCAGCGTGTGCTCGATTTTGCCCGCGGACGGCGTCTCCAGGACGCAGAGCAGTTGCTCGACCTCGATTGAAACACCGAGTTCCTCATCAAGCTCTCGCTTTAAGGTATCGATCAGGCTCTCGCCCTCGGCAATGCCGCCACCCGGGATACCCCATACGGTTGTCTCACCGTAAAGATACCTCATCAGAAGCACTTTACCCTCACTGACCAAAACTACCGATGGCCTAACTTTAATAATTCCCACCACCCCGGATCGCATCTCGGACACTCTCCTCAAATCATACAGAAAATCAACGCTCGATTACAGCGAAATTGATAAAAGCGGGTATTATCGAATAGAAAGATGCGAATCGAGGTGAGTGTTATGGCCGAGCCGAAGAAAAAGGTGCGCGAACCCGAAACTCCTGACGAGGAGGCCGACAAGAGGAGGCGCAAAGCCGAGCGGCTTGCAGAAGAAGGCGAGGAGAAGACGGTGAGCCGCGCTGTCGAAAAAAGGTTCTTAATGAAAGAACCCCCGAGACAAAGAGGGTAGGTGGCAACATTTTGATGTTACGATTTGTGGCTCCACCTGAATGCGGAAGCTTGCTTAGCGAGCTCCTGCTGCTTTTTCCATTGCCCGAATTGCAGGCCCCTGTTTGCAAGCCTGCTTAAGTAACGGGCGAGTTCTTCATCCACGGTTCCGGTCTCGGCGGATGCGAGCGGCGTGCCGGGAAGCGGAATAAACGTGTGGCTGTGCACTTTGGCCCCCATGCCCGTAAGGTCTTCGATCATCGCAATCGAGAGGCGTCTATCCTCATCGGTTTCTGCCGGTAGACCGAATATGAAGTCAACGCTTACCTCAAGCCCCGCCGCAAGGATGAGTTCGACCGCAGTGTAGACATCACCGACCGAGTGCTGCCTGTTAAGCGACGCGAGCATGCGCTCGCTCCCGGTCTGCGCCCCGATGACGAGTTGCTTGGTCGCCGTGTATCCGGTGATAAGCTCAACGGCCTCTCTTGAGATCGCCTCAGGCCTCACCTCAGAGGGAAATGACCCAAAGAACAGGTGATTCTTGCCGGTAATACCTGAAGCCCGCTTAAGCAGCCCCTCAACTGCCTCAAAATTAACGGTGCGCCCGTCGACGGAGCCATATGCGAGCGCGTTGGGGGATATGAACCTGAAGTCGTTCATTCCGTTTTCTTTACTCAGCGAGATATACTTGAGAATCTCCTCGACACCTCTGTGACGCATGCGCGCGCCGAAGATAAACGAGGTCTGGCAAAAGCGGCACGCATGCGGGCACCCCCGGCTGATCTCGATCGGCGAAAGCCTGTAGTGCGCCAGCGAGAACGGTGCAAATCGATTCAAGTCGACCGGCGTTCTTCTGCCAGTTTTAACAACCGCCCCATCATGCTTAAAGGCGATTCCTTTAACCTGCCGCCAATCCGAACCATCGATAAAAGCGCCGATAAGCTCCGGAAAACTCTCTTCGGCCTCACCGATTACCACGATATCGAACCCCAGCGCGAGCACCTCGTCCGGCACCCCGGTAGCATGCGGCCCACCGGCCACATACATCACTCCGGGCACGTCGACCTCATCCTTGAGCGCACGCAGCTGCTTAAACGCCGGCACGATGTTGGTAGTCGCAAACGAGAAACACACCAGCACCGCATCATGCCGGTCCCCAAGCTCGCCAACCGATGCGGTCAGTTCGTCGCCCGTCCTGGTATCCAAAAAGTAAAGCGCCGTGCTCGCCGTGCCAGGCGTACTCTCAACCGCGCCTGCCAGGGCGTTTATGCTGTATTTATTATAATTTGCGCATACAAACGCAACCGCTACGTCCACAAAATCACCTCGAGCTTAATCCAAGGTTATGATACCAGCTTTTGACAAAACCGGGAAAGCGCCCCCAGACTTGATTTTTTTCCAACTTTTGCGTAATCTATTAAAGTGGCTTTTAGAGCTGTTTGAGCTTTTTGAGCTGCGCAATTTAATAAGTTGGCCGGGTAGCTCAGTTGGTAGAG
>NZ_JBTSLF010000210.1:0-4086 GCF_054640775.1 Candidatus Aquicultor sp.
GTAGCTAAGCTTAGCCCCGATGTCGTTACGCTTGATATAGAGATGGCTAAGATGGACGGCCTTACAGCGCTCGGTCATATAATGAAGGAACACCCTACCCCGGTTGTAATGGTGAGCACCTTGACCGACGAGGGATCCGAAGTGACCGCCCAGGCACTTCTCGAGGGCGCTGTCGATTTTATACACAAACCCACCGATTTAACCAACATAAAACTCACCGAGGTCAAAGATGAGCTTATTGCCAAGGTTAAGGGCGCGGCCAGAGCTCAGATCAAACGAAGGGCCGGCCTAGTCCGCCCCCAGAGCATAGACCCAGCATCCAGCGTTGTATCTAACATCGCAAAGAACAAGATTGTTATGATAGGTTCATCAACTGGTGGACCTCGGGCGTTAATAGAAGTACTGCCGAGGCTTCCTAAGAACTTTCCAACCCCTATCGTAGTCGTCCAGCATATGCCGCCAGGACCGTTCATACGATCCATCGCCAAGAGAATTGAATCAGAATCGAATATCAGGGTGGAAGAAGCCCAGAATGATGACCGCCTGCAGCCCGGGGTGGCCTTTATGGCGCCGGGTGGCTATCACATACTCATCGAAAAGGGTGGCATCATTAAACTTAGCCACGGCCCTGCAGTGAACTCGGTCAGGCCCTCGGTAGATGTAATGATGAGTTCTGGTGCGACTGTTTACGGCGCAAATGCAATAGGAGTCATCCTTACCGGAATGGGCAAGGACGGAGCCGATGGTATGTCGCTGATAAAGAAAAAAGGGGGAGGCACGATTGCAGAGCACGAATCGACCTGCGTCGTCTACGGGATGTCAAAAAGCGTTATCGATAACGGAGATGCCGATCGTATCGTCCCGTTGGAGCAAGTGCCCCATGAAATAATGAGAATGATTGAAGGAGGAAGATAGCCATGGCTAATTATATAGACAGCCCGGAATATCGATATTTTGTAGATAAGGTAAGAAAGCTTGCAAACATCAATCTAGAGAACTACAAGCCGTGGCAGATCCAACGAAGGCTCACCTTTATCATGGAGCAAGCCGGAACCAAAGACTATAAAGTATACGCAGATATGCTGGCGAGCAATAAGGAACAGCTCAACCGGTTTATCGATTGGGTAACCATCAACGTATCCGAGTTCTACAGAGATCCTCTGAAGTTCAAGGAACTCCAAGACGTAGTTCTTCCCGAGCTCTTAAAGCATAGCAAGCAACTTAAAATCTGGAGCGCCGGCTGTTCAAACGGCTCCGAGCCGTATACTCTCGCTCTCATACTCGAGGAAATAGCACCGGGTGTGCGGCATACGATTATCGGCAGTGATCTTGATGACCGTATCCTGCAAGCAGCACGAGAGGGCCGCTACTTAGAAAAGGATATCCGTAACGTTCCCAAGCACCTCGCACAGCGTTTCTTCAAGCAGACCGGGAATGACGTTGAGTTAAGCGATGAGATCAAGAAAAGAGTCACGTTTAAAAAGCAGGATTTATTAAAGGACAAGTATGAGGATAGCTATGACCTGATACTCTGTCGAAACGTTGTTATCTATTTTACAAACGACGCGAAAGATACTATCTACCGGAATTTTTGGGCGTCGCTCAAAAATCACGGCATTTTTTTTGTAGGCGGAGCCGAGAGTATCCTAAACGCGAGAGATCTCGGTTTTCAAGTTTTCAGGCCATTCTTCTACGCTAAGACCCCGAATGTTGGAGGATCACATGTCAGACAAGCTAGCTAAGAAAATCAGCGAAAAAATCGAAAAATTACCGCGGTTTTCACACATAGCCGACAAGGCTCTAATAGCCGAAAGAGAAAAAAGCCTCAGCGGGGAACCCAACGAGGACCACGGCCTTCACGATCCTAAATTCGCAAAACAAATACTGCAGATGACGAATTTTACCACATACGGATTCGCAGGAAATCGAGCCGGGTCCTTTGAGGCAGAGGCTTTTCTTGGAGAAGATGTCCTTCGTGGTGTGATGCTGGCCTTCTCTCTTCGTGAGTTTTTCGATCGGGAGCTTCCTGCGTATAGGTTAAGCAAGGGTGAACTCTGGGAGCACTCGATGAATTGCGCCCTCTCCGCATGGATGACCGCGACTAAAGTCGCCTATGATGATCTTGAGATGGCGTTTGTTGCAGGTCTTATGCACGATATCGGCAAGATCGTGCTTGATGAATTTTTATCTGAAGAACAACAGAAATTTGTCGATATAACATCCCAGGGGGACATAATCCCCACTGAAGCAGAGCGAACGATCTTTGGGGTGGATCATGCAGAGATAGGGGCCCAGGTCGCAGCTCATTGGGACTTCGATGAGAAAGTAATCGAAGCCATCAGATGTCATCACGAACCTGAATTGGCGGTACAAGATCCCGATCTAGTAACAATAGTGCACCTAGCGGATTGCATATCGATGAGCTTAGGGCTCGCGACGCAGGAAAAGAGCCTCATAGGTTTATTATCCGGTGATTTTTCAGGTTTAGGGCTTTAAAAGCCGTTTTGGAGGAAAGCATGGGACAGGATGTCGCACAGAGGATATTAAAAGAGGTAAAAGATCTGCCTCCATTTTCGGCTATAGCGAATCGGGCATTGAAGCTAACCAATGACCCAAGATCCTCAGCGATTGATATAAGCCGTGTTATTTCATATGATCCGGCATTTACCGCTCGTGTACTGCGCATGGCGAATTCGGCATACTACGGTTTCTCCCGCAAGGTCACTACGGTCAGCGAAGCCATCGTAATTCTTGGCTATGAAACACTGAAAAGCGTTGTCTTAGCGCTTACCCTCCAAAAATTCTACGACCGTGAGGTTCATGGATATGGGCTTGAAAAGGGAGACCTTTGGAAGCATTCCGTTGGCTGCGCGCTTGCATCACGTTTGATTGCGACCCAGGTGAAGTATGTCTCCATCGAAGAGGCGTTTGTCGCCGGGCTTCTGCATGATGTCGGTAAGGTTATCCTCAACCAGTTTGTGCGCGAAGAGATCGATAAGATCATCGAACTTTCGGGTTCGCAGGGGCTCTCGTTCGCAGAGGCCGAAAAACAGGTGCTGGGATTCGATCATCAAGACATAGGTGCCAAAGTAGCCGAGAAATGGAACTTCAACGATAAGATCGTCGAGGCGATTCGCTGCCATCACAGGCCGGATCGCGCTAGGAAAGATATGGATCTGACAGCAATCGTTCACGTAGCGGATTTTATCTGCCTGAGCCTTGGCTTAGGGGTTGGAAGCGACGGTATGCTTTATCCGCTCAAAAAAGAAGCACTTGATAGACTGAAACTCGATGAACCGGAGATCGATAATCTGATTTTTGCAGCATATAACATTACCGAGGAAATCGAGAAAATTTTAGCTTAAGCCTTGCTCGCATTTGACCGAGACATAAAAAGGAGAAGGGAAGAGAGAATGCTAAAAGTCGAATTTGTAAACCCGTTTCTCGAAGCTGCATTCGAGGTCTTTGAAACGGAAACCAATTTAAAACTTGAGAAGGGGCCTCTGTCGGTCCAGCAGTCTTCGTTAACGTCTCAGGAAGTGAGTGTTCTTATAGGTGTCACCGGAGAGATACACGGCCAGGTGATCTACGGAATGTCCGCCAAGGTCGCTAAGAAGATCGCAGCAGAGATGATGGGCCAGCCGGTTCCGCTACTTGACGAGCTTGCGCAAAGCGCCATTAGCGAACTCGGCAACATGATCACGGGACTTGCCACGGTCAAGTTTGGCAGGGACTATGCAAATCTTGCCGTTACACCACCGACGCTTATCATCGGTACAAAAGTTTTAATATCGACTATCGATATCCAGCGCTTATACATCGTTTTGATGAGTGAAGCCGGGGATATAGAAGTAAGCGTTGCTCTAAAAGAGCAGGCGATATCAGATGAACTAAGAGTTATCCATCCAAAGAAGGCAGTTGGATAGATAGAGCAAGAGCAGGAAATAGCACTTTTATTGTAAAGGGGGTGTGAGATGATACGAGGATTGTATGCCTCAGCGACCGGAATGTTAGCTCTCATGACCAAGCAGGACGTTATTGCTAACAACATCGCAAACGCCAACACCACAGGATTTAAAAGGGATT
>NZ_JBTSLF010000211.1:0-4086 GCF_054640775.1 Candidatus Aquicultor sp.
CTGCAGCCGGCCACTACGCCGCTGGTGCACTCGCGGCCCACATTGCTCTCTTTGTTCCCGGCGCGATTGTGATGGTGGCCTTTCCGCACCTCGCAGCCGGAAAAGGTTTGGACTCGAAGAGTCGGCGCGTGTTTATTGAAGCCATCGTGGCCATCACAACACTGAGTGTGGTCGTCGCCACAGGCATGTCGTTGTTCTCGGGACTGACGATTCGGATTCTCTTCGGGCAAAGCTATTTGTCATCCGTTCCTTTGATTGCTCCACTCGCATTCACGTCGGTTGGATTCGGACTCACGAGTACTCTTATCTACTTCCAGCTCGCTCGCAGATCTAAATGGGCGCTCACTCCATGGCTCGGTGTGCTCAGTGCAGGCGCGTTAATCTCACTGGTGCACTCCTCGACAGTGTCCATTGCGACGAGCATGTTGGTAGTCAGTTGGGTGACGACTCTGGTCACTGCGGTTCCCGTGATTCAGGCGTATCTCGCAGTTTCGGCCAGTGACGCAGCTGGCGAGTTGAAGTGGTTTGATCTTCCCGCGCAAGAACTGGACCTCACCGTCGTCATTCCGTTCTTCAATCCTGGCCCGCGTCTCGCACAGCACGTGCGTGACGTCACGAGCATGCTGGAAGAGTCCGGTCTCTCATTCGAGATTCTCGCTGTCTCAGATGGTTCCACTGATCACAGCGAGGAGACGCTCGCGTCTCAGGCGTCAGATAGGTTGAGGCTGATCTGTCTATCAAAGAACCAGGGCAAGGGAGCAGCGCTTCGGGTGGGTCTCGCTGAGGGTCGTGGCGAATACCTAGGCTTCATCGATGGCGACGGTGACATTCCGCCAGCGTCGCTGAGGAACTTGCTCGATGTCATTGGCGGCCAGCGTCCCGACGTCATATTTGGAAGCAAGCGCCACCCCGACTCCGACGTGATCTATCCCATGTTGCGACGGATCTATTCGTGGGGATACCAGCAGTTGAATCATCTGCTGTTCCGTCTGCCGGTGCGCGACACGCAAACGGGAGTAAAGGTCGTGCGTCGCGACGTATTGGCGGAAGTGCTTCCGCGAATGGTGGAGAAGCGATTCGCGTTTGATCTCGAGCTGTTCGTAGTCGCGAGACAGTTGGGATATACCCACTTCGTCGAAGTGCCCGTCAGCATCCGAGAGCGCTTTTCCAGTACCATCTCGTGGCGCTCGGTCAAAGCGACGCTGATTGATACAGCGGCGATCTTTTACCGCCTCCGCCTACTACATTTCTACAATCGTGATCGAGGGATCGCTAGTCGTTCTGAATTCGGGGGCGACCACGAGACACCGCCGATGCGAGTTGACGCTGGAACGACGAGCTCAAGAGTCGATACCCGAGTTCGCTCCGGAACTCTGCGAATACTGATCTTCAACTGGCGCGATCTCGCACACCCCAAAGCTGGTGGAGCAGAGATCTACACTCATCGCGTTGCCGAGGAATGGGTGAAGTCGGGGCATGACGTCACACTCTTCTGCGCCGCTGTGGAAGGAAGACCAGGACTCGACTCCCTCAATGGTGTTCGAATCATTCGGAGAGGATCGTGGCTCAGCGTGTACAGCGAGGCCCGAAACTTCTACTTGGGAGAAGGTCGTGGGTCTTTCGATCTGGTAGTGGACGAAGTCAACACGCGGCCCTTTGGTGCGTCTAGATGGGTGGATGACGTTCCCGTGGTCGCGCTGGCGTATCAGGTATGTCGTGAACTCTGGTTCTATCAGACTCCATTTCCAATTGCGCTCATGGGGCGTTTCATTTTTGAACCGTTTTGGCTGCGGCGTCTTAGGGATCTCCCTGTAATCACCATCTCAGAGTCAAGCAAGTTGTCGCTGGAGCAATATGGTCTCGATAGAGTTATTGTAATTCCCGTAGGTCACGAAATGAAATGTCAGAGACCTGCTGTGACTCGCGAATCAAAACCTACGGTGATATTCGTCGGTCGGCTGGAGGGGCACAAGCGTCCAGATGATGCGATTCGCGCATTTGCCTTGTTGCGAGCGGAGCTTAGAGATGCGCAAATGTGGGTGATTGGAACAGGTCCCATGGAGAGGGAGCTCCGGCGGCTCGCGTCAGACGGCGTAGAGTTCCTTGGGCGTCTCTCAGAAGAGGAGAAATTAGAGCGATTGGCACGTGCTCACGTCCTAGTGGCAACTTCCGTTCGCGAAGGCTGGGGACTCGTCGTAACCGAAGCGGCCTCGGTGGGTACTCCGACGATTGCGTATAACGTGGATGGACTTCGGGACTCAGTGCAAAACTCCCATGGGGTCCTCGTCCGGGCAGTGCCAGAGGCACTTGGCAGCGCACTGCACGAGTCTTTGCTTAGATGGAGAGATACGGGCCAGCCATTGGTGACCACTGGTTCCGTAATTTCTTGGAATGGTGTGGCTAATGACATTCTCATGAAATCTCTTGAGGAGACGAACTATCATTTGGGCGCAGAGCTGATTTAATGAATTGGTCGCACTATGATAGAGACATTGAGCACCGTCAACTCCATTCAATTAGGGCGAGAAGTCCACATAGTGGTAAAAGGCTCACTTTGCGGAAAATTCGAAGAGGGTGCAAATTTATATTCCGCCAATGCTATTCTTCACTTTTCGAAACTTTCGAAATGACATCGCACTTGATATGGATTTGAATGGACATGACAAGCGTTGACCCGTCGTTTTCTGAAGTGGAGCGTAAAGACGCTGCTTCTTCCTACGTCGTCAATCGGAACGATGTCGCAATAATTGTACCCACGCGAAACTCCGCTCGGACGCTGCGTGCTTGTCTCGAATCGATTCGCGGCCAGCGGCAGCCCTGCACCGTGATTGTTGTTGATAACGGTTCAACTGACGATACGCGTAGCATCGCCGTTGAACTCGCCGACATCGTTCTAGCGATTGGTCCCGAACGATCGGCTCAACGCAATGCGGGGGCGGCTGCGACTGAGGCGAAGGTAATCGGTTTCATCGACTCCGATATGGTGGTAGATCCCGACGTGGTAACTCAAGCCCTCGAGCAAATGGCGTTCGGAGTCGAAGCAGTAGTTGTGCCCGAACACACCATTGGATCTGGGTTCGTCGCACGCATTCGTGAATTCGAGCGGGCTCAGTATGTGGGGGCGAGCAAGGTCGAGGCAGCCCGCTTCTTCACCCATTCTGCATTTGACGCTGTTGGCGGCTTCGACGAGTCCCTAAATGCTGGCGAGGACTGGGATCTGTCATTGCGGATCATGGAGCTGGGAGTAAAGGTCGGCCATGTCGATGCATGTATTCAGCACGACGAGGCACGAGTTAGCTTCCTCGCCCATTGTGCCAAGAAGGGCCGCTACGGCACCGGTTTATGGCTCTTTTTAGCTAAGCACGGCGATGAGGGTAGGAAATTGGTGATGGACCGGCCGTACGTACATCGACCTTGGACGCTATTGCGACATCCGATCCTGGGCGCGGGACTGATTCTTTTGAAGAGCGGAGAGGCGGTGAGCGTTTTGGCAGCAATGGCTCGACCGGCAGTGAAGAGGGTGTGGCGTCGTACCAAGGGACAGAGCATCCGTGACTCCAGACTCCCTCCTCAAGTGGACTCGGCCCGTTTGCGCGTCGCACCAAGGATCGCCATTGAGAAGATCGCGTTTGGGCGCCAAGTGATCCGCACGTGTAGTAGCTGGCCCGGCGTGCTCGTTGCTTGGCTTGTTATTAGAGTCCCAATACTGAGGGCAGTTGCGCCAAGTAGTCTTGAGTTGCACACGCGTAACGGCGTGGTCCTCCGTGCTCCGAATAGTCGATTGAGCGCTTGGCCGATGTTTGAGGTGTTGGTCGGTGACGCATATTGCCTCGATCGGCTGCCGTGGAGAGATTCGTCGGAGACCGATCTATCAGTGTTGGACATCGGAGCTCACGTCGGTTCCTTCACGGCCGCCGTTGCCCAGAGATTTCCAAATGCGCGGTTTAACTGTTATGAACCGTCCCCACAGACCGCAAGCTATCTCAGGGAGAACGTCCAGCTGAGCAAGCTCGACCAGCGGGTGCGAGTCCACCAAGCAGCGGTCGCTTCGACATCCGGCACTCTGAACCTGTACACGAACGGAGA
>NZ_JBTSLF010000212.1:0-3990 GCF_054640775.1 Candidatus Aquicultor sp.
TCCCAGTTGGTATAACGATTTGAGGAGTAACTCAGGGCGTCCGTATGGCCTTCAATGGCCACATCATTGCCCATTTCTTTAATATTGGAGCCAATGACCTTAATGATCTTTCTGGCTGAGTCCGTAAGCGTAGGACTTCCGAGGGCAAACATGGGGTTGCCCTCTTTATCAACCATCTGAATCCGAACTCCGCCCTCAAAGACCTCAAGTAAGACTTGATCTTTAACTTCGGCCAGTTTCGTTTCAATATCTTTTTTTAATTTGTCCAGAAATTCTTCCCGGCCGGGCTGAATGAAATCACCTTGTTTGGATTTTGTTTTAAGTGTCCCGGCATCTCCCATGATCCCGACTTTCTTTTCAAAGAAACCAGACCCGGTATTTTCAAAAATACTGACGTCTTTAAAATACTGGGCCATGGTTTTTTTCTTTTCCGGTGCCAAAATGGCGATTAACCACATTAAAAGGAAAAAGGCCATCATGGCCGTTATAAAATCAGCATAAGCCACCTTCCATTCCCCACCGTGGTGACCGCCGCCGTGGCTTTTTCGTTTAACTTTTTTTATGATGATTTTCGATTCTTTCATTTCCGAATATAATCTTCCAACTCGTTAAAGCTGGGCCTTTCTTTGCCGGGGATGGCTCGTCTTCCAAATTCCACGGATAACTGGGGAGCCGCACCCCCTACAAAAGCGACCATAGAGACCTTAATCACAGAATAAAAAGCTTCATCTTCTTTTGCCTGATGCTCCAGGTTGGCGGCCATGGGCCCGACGAAACCATAGCACATCAAAACCCCTAAAAAAGTCCCCACCAGAGCTGCCCCGATGCTGTGCCCCAAGACCTCCGGGGGTTGGTCGATCTTGCCCATGGTTAAAACTACCCCTAAAACAGCGGCCACAATGCCAAAGCCTGGAAGGGAATCGGCCACCTTGGCTACGCTTACGGCCGGGATTAGAGATTCATGCTGGTGGGCCTCAATGTCGACTTCCATTAAATTCTCCATCTCATGGGCCGGCAAATTGGTGGAGATGATCACTTTGAGGTTATCACAGATAAAAGAAACGGCTTTAGGAATTGAAAGGACATCCTTGAATTTTTGAAACAAGGCACTATCCGCCGGGGTTTCGATGTCCGCTTCAATGGATATCAGGCCGTCCTTTCTTATTTTCATAAACAGGGTATTCATTAAAGACAGCAATTCCAGATAATTTTCTTTACTGCGCCCTTTACCCCCGAAGATAGCGGAAATATGTTTGACCACCAGTCCAACCACTTTGGAAGGAGAAGCAACCAAAAATGATCCAATAGCGGCCCCGAAGATAATTACAAGTTCAGCCGGCTGAAAAATCACCCCAAGGTTGCCGTGTTCCATAAGATAACCGCCTATCACGGCTCCTAAAACAACAACAATGCCGACAATAGCGAACATGCTCTAATCCTTACCTTTGACCGGCAAAAGGATCTCAAAAACAGGCCCTTCTCCCTTGATTGGTTCAATTTTTAATGTTCCCCCCAATTCGCTAATCCAGTGCATCGCTTCTTTAATCGCAATCCCTTTTTCCGATTCCATGGATTCATCTGCCGGGAACAATTCAAAAATAGGCATCAGGTGATCGGGGGGCATCCCAAAACCATTGGCGGAAATAGTTATCACTACAGTATGGTTCAAAGAGTCAAAGTTGGTTTTGAATACAACTTTCCTTTTCTCGGCTCTCTGTTCGAGGGCCTCTTCGACCTTGAGTATCAGCTTTAAAAAGACTTTTTGTAATTTAACCGCGTCTACCGCGATTGCAGGAATTTTGTTCCTCAAATCTCTGACCACTTCAATTTGTTGGTGGCGCAATGCACATCTTCTCAGATCGATGGTTTTTTCGATAATCTCGTTGACATCCCCAAAATGGACAGCGACTGATTCCTGACGTGATAGGGACAATACATTGGCCAGTAAAACCTTACATTTTTCAGCTGAAAAAGTAATATTTTTCAATCCGTTTTTGATACTCTCGTCTTCAATTTTTTTCATTGAGAGTAATTCGGCATACCCTAATATGCCGGTTAAATGGTTGTTAATATCATGAATGACCTCCGGCGTGATCCAACCAATCATTGCCAAGGCGTTTAATCGGTCAAAATATTTTTTAAAATGGGAGGGATCCGAATAAACGGAATCGGTTTCCCTCGGGATTTCGGTCTTCCCGTGATCAAAGGTTTTTTTCTTTACTGGATTCATCGTGACACCTTCTTTGTCTTTGCGCTGCAATGGATTTTCTTTGTTGATTTAAGGTATAGTGGATAATCTCATCCCTCACCGTATCATCCATCTCGTGGAAATGCAACGCCACTTCATATTCCCCACCCGCCAAGGCCTTAACCCGGACGACTTTGCCTGAGATGACCAATTCTTTAACCGGCAGAGTAGGCAAAAGCATTTTGATCCTCACCAGTTCGTCGAGGCCGAAATTTTTTTTAACTTTAACCTTCATTCCCGTTGAGCTGAGATTGATCGGTTGTGATTTGGTCTTTATTAAATCTACCGGAATCCTTTCTAAAATCTGGTCCAGTTTTATGTTAAGATTGACCAGCATCTTCCAGAGCCGGGGAGGAATATTTTCTTTTTCCAGGGCTAAGGGGTTGATTTCCTCCGGATCACCCTCAAAAGTTTCCGGGGTGAAAATAATTTCATCAGTTTCGATTTTACGAATTACGACTGGCAAGGTATCGTTAATTCGAAACGATTCTCTTTTTTCTTCCTGGACTGGTTTCAATGGATCGTTTTTATTCGGCATATTCATCTTGATATTCCAAGGCACCTGGAATGGTTTTTTTCAAATCTTCTCCCCTTCCCACCGGAGTGTATAAAAAGGCCGTGACAATTTTTTGGTCAAATTGGAAATGGGCAAAACGTTTAATTTCTGCGACCGCCTGTTCATGGGTCATGGCTTTCCGATAGGGACGGGAGGAAGTCATGGCATCGTAAGAATCGGCCATGGCCAGAACACGGGCTAAAAGGGGAATTTGTTCTCCTGCCAAACCTTCCGGGTAACCCGTTCCATCATACCTTTCATGATGGTAACGAATGATTTCCCGTTCTTTGGGAAAAAACTTTAAGGGCTTCAAAATATTATCCCCGATAACCGGATGCAGGCGGATATCGGCTTCTTCTGCTTCATTTAAGGGTCCAGGTTTTAGCAAAATTCCATCTCTAACTCCGATTTTTCCGATATCATGCAGATAGCCGCCGAATTTGATGGCATCCTTCTCCTCATCGGAAAGGTTTAATACATCGGCAATCTGCAGGGCATAGGCAGTCACCCTTTCGGAATGGAAACGGGTATACGGATCCCGGGCCTCAATGCTGATGACCAGGGCTTTCAAGCTGTTCACTAAATTATTATAAACAATTTCATATAGCACATTGTTTTCGATTCGGAGGGCCGTTTTGTTGACCAAGGTCAAAGCCAGAGAAATATCATCGTCGGTAAAAGATGATCCGTCTACCTTGTTGGCCAGGTTCAACAAACCGAACACCACATCCTTTATTACAAAAGGAATGGATATAAAAAGATAAGGCAGTGGCTGGCCGGTATGTGGATTTATTTCGCCCAAGCCGGCCACATAGTGGTCCCTGGTTTTCAAAATCGACTCAAAAAAGGTCGAGGAGATAGCGATATCCCGTTCTTTTACTCCAATCGCCTTTTTGACTTTCAAAAATCCATCCTCAATAATTCCAAAAGAAGCCTCCTGGACCATCAAGAGTTTGGAAGCCATGGCCACGATGGCGGAATAAATTTTATTATTGTCATATAAGGAATCCAGTTCGGCATGTATGGCCTGAAGGAGGTTGATTTTTTGTAATTTTTTAAATAACTCGGCATTGAGTCTTTCTACGGATTCCTGATAATTTTCTTTTAAACCAATCCGCTCAAGAAGGCGCTTTTCGCCTAAAATCCTTTCCACTGTGGACGTGATGGTTTTTATCTTAAACGGCTT
>NZ_JBTSLF010000213.1:0-3982 GCF_054640775.1 Candidatus Aquicultor sp.
TAACGAGAAGCGAGGAATTCATGAGTCCCCTATTGTTTAGTTTCATAATCATCGCGATTTTAGTCTTGATAAACGCGCTGTTTGTAAGCGCTGAAATCGCAGTTATCACCGTCCGCGAAACCCGTATACGACCCAAAGCCGAACGGGGCTCAAAGGCAGCACAAATAGTTATGAGATTCCTGCACGACCCGACCCAATTCCTTGCCACGATACAGATCGGGGTAACCGTTGCCGGATTCCTGGCCAGCGCCGCGGCTACGGCCCAGCTTGCCGATGACTTAAGCGCTTTTGTAAAACGGTTGCAGGTTCCGGTTATCTCGGAGGCCGCAAATGGCATCGCAGTCGTTATAATAACGCTAGCGATTTCCTACATTACGCTGGTATTCGGCGAACTCGTACCCAAGCGGCTTGCCATCTTAAGGTCCGAGCAATTTGCGCTCGCTTTTGCGCGACCCATTAGCTGGCTCAGCGTGGTGGCATACCCGGTGACACGCGCGCTCACCCTTTCGACAAACCTGGTAGTCAGAATCTTTGGTATCAGGCCTGAAGATACAGCCCCGAGCACTACCGAGGAAGAGCTGAAATTACTGGTAACGCAGCATGCCGCGCTTATGCCCGAGGAAAAAGAGCTGTTACGCCAGGCATTTGAGTTCGGTGATATTCTGTCTCGGCAGATCATGGTGCCGCGCCCCGATATCGCGGCGGTCGATACATCTGCGACGGTAAGGGACGTCCTCGAGGAAGCCAAGGAGAGCGGCCACCCACGGCTTCTCGTCTACCAGGAAAACCTCGATAACATCATCGGCGCCATACATCTTAAAGACCTTATACAATACATCGACAACAACCAGCTGGACGCTCCCGCTGTCGATATTATGCGCCCTGTAGTCTACGTGCCCGAGACGCGGCGGGCCATCAGTTTGTTAAAAGACCTGCAGAAAAGCAGGTTGCATGTGGCTGTGGTCCTTGATGAATACGGTGGCACGGCAGGTATTGTAACGGTTGAAGATATCGTCGAAGAAATCGTCGGTGAATTCGGGGGCAAAACCGAAGAGGAAGAGCTGATCAAGGCAATCGGCGAACGTGAGATCGTAGTCGATGGCAGGCTCCCGATCGATGAGTTAAACGAGCGTTTTGACCTGGACATTCCCAAGTCGCCCGAATACGATACGGTCGCCGGTTGGATATTGTCCGAGCTGGGTCACATCCCGCGGCCCGGTGAAGAAGTCACTTCTGACGGCACCCGCTTCAGGGTCCAGTCCATGCAGCAGCGAAGAGTCGCTTTGGTCAGAGTTATTAAGATTCCCCGGCAAGAATAGAAAAAGCCGGATTATTCATCCGGCAAATTCCAATGGAATGGTTGGTCAGATTATGCTCGCTTCAGCTTACCGAGCTTCTTGTCCCCTGATGAGGTTCTCGAAGGCTTATTCGATGGACTATTTGAGTCGCTCGCCTTTCCTGATTTCGCCGGTTTTCTTGTCCAGGATGCCTGAAACTCTTCGATTGAACTCTGCTTCAGCAAGTACCTACGCACATCGTCGAGATTGCAGGAGATGGTCTCAAGCGTATCGCCTGATTTTTTATCCTTGGCGGTCACTCTTACTTTGACGAAATCGGCGTTCCAGAAATCTTCAGCCAGGAATACATCGTGCCAAAGTCGATGAAGTTCTTCCTCATACCTGGGCGCGCCGAAATGGGCGGTATAGAGGTCGATGACCATGTGGTTCTGTTTTCCATATTTCATAAAATGGATGTTTCTGATGTCGATAGCATCGTCGGGCTTCACGGCGTTTTGCAGGTTGATCAAGCTCATGATGATCGTGGCGATACTCTCGTTTGGAAGGGTCTTGCCCTTGATCTCATTGAACATATCCTTTAATACCTCGGTGGTTCTCATGCCGGTCGCAGAATCGGTATTCGCTTTTCGCGTACCAAGCTTTTTTACTCTCGAGACCTTCTGAACCGAGGGCTCCGGAACATGGAGTTCTTCAAACGTGTCACCGCAATCACAACCGGCATCCGCACACGAGCATTCATGGTGCTCTTCTCTGTTCTTCATTGCCAGACCGGTGATCGCTATTGCTGAGGCTAAGGCGGCAAAAATAGCGGTGATCTTTTTACTCCCGCTGAGTTTCATAGAATAATCCTCCTAAACAAAATGGGGAAAGGGTTACATTAAAGTATGTATCGTTCTAAAATGCAGTTGCTTTAAGGAGAATTTGCGGGAAATCAAGGGCAAACCGCAGGCAGAGGGCTAGTAAACGTAGACCATCGAACCGACCGGCATGGTGTCGTAAACATATTTGGAGTCCGGGATAGGAATGCGCACGCACCCATGGGATGCGGGGTATGCCGGCACGCTTGCAAAACCATGGACAGCGACACCGCCGTAGAAGAAGCTTGCCCACACCATCGTCCCGCCATATTTTTTTGACTCATAGTAATGACCGGCCTTCCAGTCGACGGCAGATGCTACCGAGGGCGTTCTGAACCCCGGTTTGCCGGTTGAACAGGGAAGGATCTTTGCCACCTTACCACCTTTGACGACGAGAAGTACCTGCAACGTTTTACTCACTTCAATGTGGTTGCCGCTGCGCCTTGCCGAGATCGTCTTTGGATGACTGAGCGCCCGTAAGGTATTTGGACCGACGACGCCATCCCGGTGAAGCCCATTTACCTTTTGAAACGCGATGACGGCATGGTACGTGCGCCCGCTGAAACGACCGTCGATGGGACCGGGTGAATACCTCAGGTCGGTAAGCCGCTGCTGCAGGCGCTTTACATCCTTGCCCGTATCCCCCACCTTGAGCGTCGTGGTGGTCGTGCCGGCGGTAGTCGTGTTCTCTACAGCCGTGGTGCTCTGCGGAGTCTCAGTGGCCTCGGGGGCGGCTGTTACCGTTTCCTCTTTGGGCGCACGCGCTTTTGCATTGGTCGTTTCTTCTGCAGTACGGTGGGGCTTTTCGAACCGGACACTTGGAGATATGCGGACACCTTGGCACCCGGGCAAGGTCAAAAGGCCTACTAGCCCGATGAGGATCAATAAAAGCATTAATAGAATTACAATCGCCGGCTTGTTTCTTATCATTATATTCTCGTTACTTGCACCCTCTATAATGAAACCGCTCCAGGACGGATGTACCTTATATATCCCCAAAAAACAACCAATATCGTAGGCATTCTACAAAAAAGAGACCGGGGCTCGGCACCCCGGTCGTATCGGTTATATCTTACTTGTTTTGCTATACCTAGCCCAGTATGGCCTTCAAGTCCTCGTCAGGGGTGGTTATCGGCTTGAGGCCGAAGTTCTCCACCAGGACATCGAGCACGTTTGGCGTGATGAAAGCTGGCAATGACGGCCCGATCCGGATGTCTTTGATGCCCAGATAGAGAAGCGTAAGCAAAATCGACACCGCTTTTTGTTCGTACCAGGAGAGTACCAGCGAAAGCGGCAGGTCGTTGACGCCGACGCCAAACGCTTCGGCGAGCGCAACCGCGATCTTAACCGCCGAATAGGCGTCGTTGCACTGGCCCACGTCGAGTAGTCGCGGAATTCCACCGATATCGCCCAGGTCTTGATCGAAGAACTTGAACTTGCCGCATGCAAGCGTCAGAACAACGGTATCCTTCGGGGCTTTCTCGACGAAATCGGCATAGTAGCCGCGCTCTTTCTTGACTCCGTCACAGCCGCCTACCAGGAAGAAGTGACGGATTGCTCCGCTCTTGACAGCATCGATGACCTGGGGCGCGACGCCAAGAACGGCGTTTCTCGCAAACCCGACCATAACGGTTTTGCCTTCCTCATCCTCGGCGAATCCGGGCATCTCAAGCGCCCTTTCAATTGCCGGAGTGAAGTCTTTGTCGGCGATGTGGGTCACGTCGGGCCATGCGACCTGTCCGGTTGTAAAGATATTCGCTTTATATGAGTCGAGCGGTCTCTGGATGCAGTTCGTAGTCATCACGATTGCGCCGGGGAAGCCCGCGA
>NZ_JBTSLF010000214.1:0-3966 GCF_054640775.1 Candidatus Aquicultor sp.
AGGAGCCTTTTAAGCTCTTGGTCACAGGTTCGAATCCTGTCCGGCTCACCAAATGGTTGTAAAACAGACCGAGAATTAGATTGATATAGCGTGCTAAACGGAACTTTCCATTTTAGGCCGATGATCTTTTTTTCGTCTACAACTATCGCTTCAAAGAACGCCTTGTGGTACATATGGCGAGTTGGAGTATCAGAGTTTTTATAGAGTTTATAAAGGTTTCCTAGAACGTCAATCGTTTTATTCAAGGCCATATAATTTGCATTATTGTCGTCTTGTATTTCTTTGAGCCTCACATTGCTAAGATCAAGGTCACGCTGTATTTGTGAAAGTCTTTTATAACAAAGGTCTTTATCAATAAGTCCTTCAAGCCGGTCATCCAGCAACTTTTGCTGTTGTTCTTCCATCTTCGCAATTCTTTCTCTGATGCCCTTTCTTTCGTTACCAACTCCTTGCGTTCGGTTTTCTTCCATTTGCTGTATTTGAATTTTGGCCAGTGAAATTACATCATCCGGTAATTTCATCTTCTTAAAAAGAGCTAGAACTTGTTTATAAATCACATGATCCGGCACCATTTTTTGGTCACAGTGCAAGCCCCAGCGAGCGGCGGAACTGCAACGATAGTAACTAAACCTTCCGTGCTTGTGGCTTTCGGCAACAAATCTTCTGCCACATTTAGCGCAAAGTAAGACCCCTCTTAGCGAAAACTTATATTTATTGTTTCGTGTGGTATTTTTACTTCGCAGTACCAAAACATCTTGGACTCTATAGAAAAGTTCAGGGGAAACTAAAGGCTCGTGAGTACCCATCATTTCATGCCCGCCCCATTGCATCATGCCCATATAGAATTTGTTTGAAAGGGTGTGTTTTACATTGCTTGGGGTAAGACACCTATTAGTTCTAGTCCTAAATCCTATCTTCTTTAATTCATCAGCGATTGCATTTTTGGTAAATTTATTGGTAGCAAATAAACGAAAAATCTTTTGAATCATTGGGCCACGAATAGGGTCTACTTCTATTGTCTTTATTAAACTTCCGTCGCCGTTTGGTTCTTTCTTATTGAAATACCCGAGTGGAGCACCTGTTGGCCAACGGCCTTTCTTAAATGCTTGCGTCATACCCTTTTTAACCTCTTGTCCTAGATTAGCAGAATAGAACTCTGCAACGGAAGCCATGATATTTTCCAGAAGTTCCCCTGTTGGACTACCGTCAACCGGTTCTACAACTGAAAATAACTGAATCTCGTGTTTTCTTAGAATAGTTTTTATGGCGGCATGATCGCCAACATTGCGGGCTAACCTATCAAGTTTATGGACAATAATTGCATTGACTTCTTTGTCTTTCTTACAACGGCTAAGCAATTCCTGAAGTGCTGGGCGGTTAGCGCTCCTTGCAGATTCTCCGGCATCGGTAAAAATATCTTTCTCGAGATTAACTTTCCACTGTTTTAGCTCTGCATATTTTAAGCAGGCGTCTTGCTGGGCAGGGATAGATAACCCCTTATCGGCTTGTTCATCTGTTGAAACTCTAAGATAGATTAAGGCTCTCATATTTTCCACTTGCTTTTTAACCCTAGATTTGTTATATTACTGTTACCGAATGATCTCGGTGGTGAAAGTACCTTACTGTTAGGGAGCGAATGTCGGCACCATAAAAAGTGATCCGTCTTGGCCACAGAGATCGACTTTTTTCTATTCAATAAGGCTTCCATAAATCTTCCTCTCTTTTCTTAACAATCTTGTAAAACTTGTCTTCCCCACGATTGTATTTTCGATAAATTGCACCACAAACCATATCGGCAAGTTGGAGTAAATTATTACTTCTTGAATCTTGATGTTTTATTCTCCCGATAATCTTAGCAATGTTAGTATTCAATCGCTTTTTTAAATAACTATCAAAGTCATCCATAAAAGATTTAGAAGTGCGGTCTATAAAAACAGAGGCGTTTATCATCCGTCCCTGCGCTCTTAAAAAGAGATGATCTGCAACCAGCATGTATAAACTGTCTTTGGGGTACAAAGGATCACGTTTAGAAAGAATGGTTTTATCAACAACGACTGTTCTATAACGAAAATTGTACTTAGATAATTTTTGTAAGAAAACTGTCTTAACTTTGTTTGAAGTGCTGGTGCTAAACTTAAACTCAAAACCCTCTGGTAGTTTTAACTCTTTTCTGACTTTCTTTACGGCTTCGTTTGCATCTTCGGCAACACTCAAACTATCAAAGATTACGATAACTAAAACAAAAAACTTACTGGAAGTTTTACTGAACTTAAATCCAGTATCACCGGATTCATCCATAAAAATAAGCATTGCAATAGCCATTATGTTTCCCCCTCTAAAACTTTTAAGCGAAATTTTACTAATTCTTCGGTTACGGAAAAATGCTCGGCTAATTCATGAATTGGCCTAGTTTTTATCGGTGTGAGTATTGAGGTAGGAATAAGGAGTTCTGCCGCGAAACATTGAGCTTCGTATTCTTGTTTGAAAGTAACAAACTGGTCATGTTCTTCAAAATATAAGTGGTTGCCTGTATGAAGAAAATGGTGTCCTAGCGCATGGGCAATTAACTCCCGTTTCTTTCTCGGATTGACGGTGTTTTTAATGCCAATACTATCGCCAAGGTAAGCCTCGTTGATTCTTCCGGCGAAATGCCAATCATCAAGGTTTATACCTTCACGCTTTATAATTTTATCTAAATTTATTGGGGCAGAGGATAGATTACATCGCTGTAAAATTTCCCTAGCCCTTTTTAGGGCCTTTATCATATTTTTTCCTTCGCGATTTAACGAAGTCTATATAATCAAGCAATGATTGCTTTTCATCATCTGTCATTCTGGGAACTTCTTTTAACATCAGAGTAAAAGCAACATCTTCTTCTAGCTTAGGGCGTTTACTGTCAAGATAACCAGCTTTTTCAAACATCATTTCCTGATCTACGCCAAAAACAATCGCTAAGGTTCTTAAAATAATTGGAGAAGGATTGCTTACTCTGCGGCTTTCTATGTTGGAGATATACGCATAAGAGATAAGACCCTCTTTTTTTATGATTTTTCTTCGGAGAAGCTCTTTAGCCGCCATCTCCACATCTCGCATACTTAACTTTCGATGAGTCCGCAGATAGTAAAGATAATCTGCCAAATCACGGAATTCTTCAGGACTTCTTAGCGGAGATTTTTTAATTTCTTTTATCTTTTTGCGCATAAAAATAACCTTCTTATAATAAGGTATCAAATTAGTTAAAAATTGTCAACAATAGTTAAAAGAAAGTTTATTGACTGAAAGTAAACAAACTTATAAACTGGTTATGTTCTGTTAAATTCTCTTAACACTTATGAATAATAATGTAAATAAGTTAAACGATAATGAGCCTAAAATAAACTCCGAGCTTTTTGATAAGGCTCGTCTCCAAAAAGGTCTTTCAAGAATGGGGTTAGCATTAGAAGCAGAAGTTGCACCACAAACAGTTAATAGATTACTACAAGGAAAACCCACACGCCCATCAAATGTTAAAAAAGTCGGGGAAGCTTTGGAAATTCCCCCGCATGACTGGTACGTCAAGGAAAAATAAAAATATGTTGGAGATAGAAGTAATAAAAAAATATTACCCAAACTTACCGGACGACCAACTGAAAAGTATTCAGGAATTTATCTACACGCTTTGTTGCGGACTTATGCAGTATTTTTATGGCGATAAATGGGAGGGCTAATATGGATATAAAAATAGTAAAACCATTAGAGGGAGAATTGATTATTAACTGGCCTTTTGGAGCGGCTACTGACTGGTATTTAAAACAGTTTGGCTATCCGCATAACGGGGTTGACCTTAAAGCCTCAGTGGGTACACCGGTGTCTGCAGTAGACGATGGAGATATTATTTTCGACGATGACGTTGCAGACTCAGACGGAATGGGAGTAATTATCAAACACTCGTGGGGTCAATCTCTTTATTGGCATCTTTCAAAAATT
>NZ_JBTSLF010000215.1:0-3966 GCF_054640775.1 Candidatus Aquicultor sp.
AGTAACAGCAGAACTTAGTGTTACTCCTGCTTTATTATGAACCGATAGTTTATAAATTGAAGACGGAAGATCTGCACCAGTTACCTGTGCAGCTGTTCCAACATAGTCATAGTTGCAATTTGCATTTAAATTTTTGGTTGTTGTGCGAATTGGTCCAGCAACCGGCTCTAAACCTGTAAGTGCGCCAATAAGCAACTTTGATCCGGAGCTAATTGTAGTTGTACCGGTTCCGCCAACAAAAACATTAGGGTCAGAAAAATCAATTATACCATTACCGCCGGTACCTAAATTCAAAATACCATCATTTGTAATAGTTACTGTCCCTGCACCCGGAAAAGCATTAAAATTCTTAGAAACACTCATCGAACCATTTACACCAATATTCAATACACAGGTTTTTCCAGATGCAACACGAAGTGTTGTGCTGGCGCTTACTCCCTGTTGCACAAATGTTCCATTAATGTTATATACAGTATTTGCGGTTCCGTCACTTGATGTACTTGAAGAAGTGCCGAAATATGCATAATCAACAAATGTTAATGTTCTACCCTGATTTAAAGTAATTGTTATATTATCATTTCCTGAATTACCCGTATAAATAGCAGCACCACCACTTCCGGATGAACCGTTGTACATCATTGTCATATCACAATCTATAGTAAGGGTTGCATTTGAAATATTAGTTCCCGGTCTGATACGCGCTAAATTAACTGTACCGGAACCCTGGATTGTAAAACTTCCATACATTTCTAATGCTACGCTTGTACCGGGTGCTGCTCCGCCGACCATTCCATCAAATTGAGCCACAGTTCCATAAATCCTTATATAGCGAATATTACTTGTTGGCAATGGTGCATCCCCAACCAGGCTTCCACCATTTTCAACTGTAATATTGAGACATTTTTTACCACTTGCGTCAACTGTAACTGTATGCCCGCTGCGAATCCAAACATTTTTTGTTTCATTAGGCTGGCCTGTTGCCACTGTTGCACCTGTCCAGTCTCCTGCAGTTGTACAAACTACCCAGGTTGCAGCAGTCCCCCAATTACCATCGCCTGCAGAGCCATAATCGCCAACCGCAGGACCGGAAGTTGCCTGAACTGATCCGGTAACTATAAAATTATCAACACGATTTGTACCACCTGTAGCAACAGTGCCTCCATTGTTAGATACCGTTGAGGTATTAACCAATCTGATATAAACAACTGCTTGGTTATTTAAATCAGTAACAGAGCTTAAATCTAAAGTAATTTTTGAAGTATCATTTCCGGTTGAAGTACCCCACGGAACGACTACATTATTCCAATTTTTTGGAATTGTGTAAGTCCCACCAGTGGCATCGGTAAAATTAGTGCCATCTGTACTATATTGTACCTTAAAATCTACAGGACCTGTACTACTTCCTGTTTGATCCCATTGTAAATTAATACCTGAATATCCAGTCGTGCTAAAAGCAAACTGGTAATAATCTCCTACTCCCCAATTATTTGAAGACATAGAATTAGTTGAGCCGTTGCCAGCAGGATCACTCCATACTGTTGATGCCGAAGCATGCAGGCCGGTAAATGATGAGCCGGCAGTCAGAGCACCGGAGTCTGCCACAAAATCACCTGCAGCCAAGGAAGGTGTTGTTGCTGCAGTTGCATTAAAACTAACTGCTTCAAAATTCCAACGAGCTAAAGTTCCCTGTGCCTTTGCAAACTGACTAAAGGACAGCACCAGAAAAAGTGCTATAAAAAGTGTAAATACTTTTTTCATTTTACCCTCATATATAAGTTAGAGAAAGAACTGATTTAATTATTTGACTTACTATTAAACTTAATTAAGATATATTAAGGAAATATTACATTAATATTATTAGAATGTTAATATATCGGTAAGTAAATATTTAGTATGTGAAAATTTTATCCTCCCTATTGAAGAGTCCCCCCAAAATGGAAATCTTCAAATTACCCTGAGAAAAAAAACTTGAGTTATTAGAATGAACTTTTGCTAATTAAGTAATTAGCTGAGTGAATTTATATAATCTTAAAAATAATGTATCGGAATAATGGAGTATTGATACATAATTTTTTATTTTTTTCAAATAATACTGAAATCATTTTTAAACACTGCAAAACTTCAAAAATCATTTTACAGCGGGGTTTAATATACATTTCTATTTTAAATATCAAAAATCTTTTTCTTCTTTTGATAATTATAATTTTTTGTTATATTTGGGGTTAATAATTAATTCCCCTCTATAACATCCCTTTAATTTTCATCCCCAATTCATAAAGAACGTGCTCATTAACGGTTGGATTATTTAACAATTTATTAATGAAATTTTTCTTGCTGTGATACCAAACTTTAGCTATTTTTATCCAATAATTTTTGAAAAACTTTCGTTAAAAAATGATATAAAAGATTTACTGACTTTGATATTAAATCTTCGAGCTATATTATTTTCAATACCTAACAAAATGTTTTATCCAAAACTTAAACATCAGTAGGAAGTTAAGGGGGAATTGACCGGTATTATTATTTTCCAGAAATCGGGGAATTTCACTTTGAGTAAAATAATACCTGCGATTAATAAAAACCAAAACATATATATAAAGAATGATCTAAGATAGAACTGAGCTATTAAGGCAGTTCTAATTAATTAACTAAATAAAATAACCTAAAAAGGGATAGTGTATGAAAACAACACTTACCAGGCTCTCGTTTCTGTTGATTGCCCTTTTGTTTCTATCCGTGCAAAGTACAAATTTTGCACAGGTAGCAACAACAGCCAGCATTAGCGGAACAGTAACAGATCAGAATGGCGATGCATTGCCTGCTGCTTCCATAATTGCCGTTCACGTTCCAACCGGAACACAATACGGAACTACTTCCAGAAATGACGGTAAATACAATTTAATTGGACTAAAAGTCGGCGGGCCGTATGAAATTACCGTTTCCTACGTCGGCTATCAAAAGCAGACTCATACAATTAATAAACTTGAATTAGGCCAGAGTTTTTCGTTAAACATTAAAATGGCTGAAACTGCTGTCGAGATTTCAGGTGTAACAGTAACCGCTGATAGAAATGCAATTATAAGTGATGCAAGGACAGGATCATCTCAAAACGTTTCTTCAAAACAAATTGAAGAAGTTCCTACTATCAGCAGAAGCTTTCAAAACTTTGCAAAATTATCACCTATGTTCTCCGGACAAAACCTTCAGGCTGCCGGCAGAAGCAACAGGTATAACAACATCCAGGTTGATGGAACTCAATACAACGATTTATTTGGCTTAGGTTCATCCGGAACACCCGGCGGACAGGCCGGAACAAACCCTATCAGCTTAGATGCTATCCAGGAATTCCAGGTTGTTATTGCTCCTTATGATGTTAGACTAGGCGGATTTACCGGTGGCGGTATTAACGCTATTACAAGAAGCGGTACAAATGAATTCCACGGATCGGCATTTGTTTATGGCAGAAATCAGGATCTGGTTGGAAAATATTACAATAATATTAAAAATCCGGTTAACGATTTTAAAGAATGGCAATATGGTTTCCGCTTAGGCGGCCCGATTATGAAAGACAAGATTTTCTTCTTTGTAAACGGAGAATTAACAGGTAGAAATGAACCAACATCAAACCTGTCATTAAGTACCGGCCCAACCAATACAGAAACTGATGCAAATACAATTTCCGGAATATTAGCAGGACGTGGTTTTAACACCGGCGGATATGCTGCTTATACTACCAAACAGCCATCGGGCAAATTATTTGCAAGACTGGATTTCAACATTTCTGATAATCATAAATTGAATCTCCATTATAATTATGTAAATGCAAAGCAGGATATTCTTGGAAGCAGATCCTCTTCATCTTCATTCAGCTTTGATTCATATTTATACCAGTTTCAGAATATTACCAATAATATAGTCGCTCAATTAAACAGTACATTCGGCAACAATATGGCGAATGAATTAATT
>NZ_JBTSLF010000216.1:0-3942 GCF_054640775.1 Candidatus Aquicultor sp.
TCGGAAGATCTTCTGCTCTTCTCGGCAATTGACAATAACTTATCCAGTGAAAGTGCTTCTGACTGCAGATCATTCTCTTGTTTTATAAGGGAGATATATTTTCTTATTGTTTTCCTGTCCCGTCCTGTTACTCTGGATATTTCACTTATACTTTGGCCATCCTTAATTCTTCTTACTATTTCGGATAATTCCATTGTTACCACCTTCTTGTATGACACCATTACTCCTTTTTTTTGAGGGGTAAAGATGCAAATGATTTTAATAAATAATTACTTCAGAGGGTGGGGAATAAAGTGAACCTGAAACTGAGGAATCATCTGAACCCGAAACTGGGGAATCAAATGAACCTGTAACTGGGGAATGATGTGAACTTTTTAACTATTTACCTGGGGAATCATCTGGTCGCCGACACCTAAATATAAATTTAAATGGATTATTGTTTATTGTGAGAATAGAGAGTATATCACATCAAGAGAAAAAATGATTCAAGAAGGAATTGAAAGGAGTTTCAATTTTGGAAAAAAAATTTTTCTTCAAAGAGAGAAATGGGAAACGAAAGAGAAAACTAAACAGCTTAAATTAGAATTTAAGGAGAGTTCTATATGAATCATAACCAAACTTTCAACGATATTTTAATTGAAGTTAAAAAATATATGATATTAGAAGATAGCAATGATTATATAATAGATGTTATACTTTCAACTTCACTTTCTCTTGAATTGAACAGACCGATTTGGATAATGATTACAGCACCACCTTCATCCGGAAAGACTGAACTATTAAATTTATTAAATCAAACAGATAATTTTCATAAGCTTCATAATTTAACACCGAAATTTCTTTTTTCAGGTTATGTTGCTGCACAAGGTGGATATGTCCCAAGAGAAATAAAGGAGAAGGGTGTTATTGCATTTCCTGATTTTACAACTGTATTAAGTCTAAACTCTAAATCACGGAATGAAATATTTAATCAATTGAGAGTAATGTATGATGGTGAAGCTGGTCTTGGTACAGGTATGGATTTAGGACAATATGAATCTTGGAAAGGAAAGGTTGTAGTGATCGGATTAGTTACTGAAGTAATAGAAAAAGTTAAAGAGAGGATTTCAGACTTAGGGGAAAGATTTCTTTATTTTAATTATAATTCTAAAGAACTGACAAATGAAGAATTACAAAATTTTAGACCCAATGAAGATGCAAGGGAAAATGTCCCTTATCTTGTACAAAATTTATTAACCTACAAAATAAATGAAGTACAAAAAATAGAAATAAATCAAGAAGATATTTTTAAGATTGTATCACTTGCAAAGTTTATCTCAATTGGAAGAGCAATAGTTGAAAGAAGTGGATACAATCGTGAAATAGAACAAGTAATTAGTCCAGAAAAACCTCATCGAATTATAGAAGCTTTATCAAGTTTTTATAAATCTTTAATTTGTATTAATGAAAATAAAGAAAGAACTATGACCATACTTCATAACATAACATTTTCTTCAATTCCTAAAGTCAGAATGAATATTATAGCTAAAATATTGCGCTGTCAAAAGAAATCATTAACATTAGAGAATATTATGGAAGGAATTACCATATTTTCTGAATCAAAAATAAGAAGAGCTGTTGAAGATTTATTTGCACAGGGGATACTCAATAAGGAGAGATTAAAAAATGGTAATATTTATATATATAAGTTAAGTGATAATTATATAAAAATATGGAATGATATAATTGGTAAGTAAGTACTTTCCCGATTTGGGGTTATAGATATATAATTAAAATTATGTTAACCCCCAATTCGGGAAAATAAAAATATTATAGTAAGGAATGCAATGCCTTAACTAAAGAAGTAATATATATTGCATCCTTTGACGTAAGTAATATTTCATTCTTTAATTGTTCATTTCCATCCCACAGTGGAATCGGAGGTAATTTCATCAATTTTTCTTGATTTATACTTGCATACATTTTAATTATATAGAGCTTGTATAAGCTTTGCATTAATTCAGGAATGTCTTTTGATGTCAATCCTATCTTTTCATACTCTTTGTACCTAAAATTAATTAAGCTTTCTAACTCATTTTTTTCTAAGAGACCAATTGCTGAAATTGATATATGTCGGATATAATTTGTATGGAATCTTCTTCTAATTTCCTTTTTAAAATTTTTCACAAAGAAAAAATAGTCGGTTAAAAAGAGGGAGCATATTCTTGCTTCTAACAAAGTTGCACGTTTGTGTAATTTCTCATTTGGGAAATAAACTGACATAAAATTATCTTTTGAAAGGTCTGCAAATGCTAATGCTTTACCGGTTAAATTATAAAGTAATTTGTCATCTTTCTCTTCCTTTTTTTGAATATTAAAAAATTTAAATAATCTATTCATCAATTTTCCTTTAAAATAAAAATGCGTAGTGTTCTCTCTTACTTTTATTACTCCAAATTCATGGTCAAATATAGAATCGAGAACGATTGCAATATGACCTTCCTATTCTATATTAAGTTAGTCACTCAAAGATTAATTCCTCATAAAGAAAAGAACACACCTGGAATAATAAATTAGAAAAATGTTCGTAGGAATTACTATCATTCTGTTAATCACATTTTTCAATAGACAATTTAAAGCTTTTGCACATATCGTTATCTAAGTAGATATATTATTCCTGTTAATATTATTGCTAATATATAAACAGGAGGTGAAACGACACTCGATAAGAAATTTGAGAAAAATAAAGTAAAATGTTCAGAAATTGTAGCCCTATTATACAGGACATTTCTTGCTGAAGCACCTAAACTTTCTACAGGTCGATTCTTATAAAATACTTTAGTAAATGCTGCCAGAAAAGAATAGATAAAAGCCACAATTAGAAAGCTTATTAGTGCAATTATTATCATTATTTTACTCCTTAAAATCTTGGTAAACATTCACCAAGTTATATGATTATTTTTTAACCATTTTTTTGCATCCTCATTATTCATGCGAGCAGAAATGGTAAAATTATTAATAGATTCATTTCTATTTGGTGTTAAGTATGCTTTCCCTAATAGATAATAAATTTCGGAATGGGTTTTATTGATTGCAAGAAAAGTATCTAAATATTTAACCGCTTCCTCATTTTGATTTTGCTTAATTAAAATTTGAGCAAGCTCAAAATATGTTTCAGCATTTGTAGAATCATTACTTATTTCAAGAAGAAAATTATTTTTTGCTTCTGTGTAATTCTGAATATTCTTATAGAGCAATCCAAGCTGATAATAGACATTTGTATAATTAGGATTAATTTTAATACCCTTCTCATAAAAATTAATTCCTTGTTTTAAATCTTCTTTCTTAAATCCATAATCATAACCTAAACGATAATATGCTAAAGCTTCTTGAGGATTTATATTTATGGCTTTTTGGTAGCATTCTATAGATTTATCTGAGACTGCATTGTAATTAAACTTTAATGTATCTACTTTAAAATGAATTTTACCAAATACTTTTGGAAGTGATTGCTTGAATAAGTAGTCATTATATATATATTTTATAAATTTCTCTTGATAAGCATCCCCTAAATAAACATATGCTTCGGAATTATTAGGTTCATGTTCAAGATACTTATTAATATAATCGATTGCTGTTTGACTGTTTTCACCGGAAAGATTTAGATAAGACTTCCCTAACCATAAATAAGCTTCATAATTATTATTATCTTGTTTTAAAGCTTTATTAAAATATTCGATTGCAGTTTCATAATCTTTTGATTCAAATGCTGCCTTCCCCTTCCTTAATTCCATATCGCTACTTGAACAACTTGAAAAAATTAAAAAAAACACGAAAGAAAAATAAATATAGCGCATTTTAATAATTTCCTTCCTTTTTAAAATTCCAATATAGAATTGATTATTTCCTTAACATTAACTTTAAAATAAAAAAGCGTGGGATTCGTCCCCACCACCGTAATGC
>NZ_JBTSLF010000217.1:0-3938 GCF_054640775.1 Candidatus Aquicultor sp.
CCGCTTTGCCGCATGACATCGGGAATCCTGAAGGAGCCGCCGATCTCAACGAGCTGGCCCCGTGAGACGATAGCCTCTTTGCCGGCTGCAAGCTCGCTGAGCGCCAAGAACACCGCCGAGGCGTTGTTATTTACCACCATGCCCGCCTCGGCCCCGGTTATCTTGACCAGAAGCGACTCGATATGACTGTGGCGTGAGCCGCGGGCTCCCTTTTCGAGATCAAACTCCAGATTCGAGTAGTTGGATGCCGCCGCGACCACCGCGTCGATAGCCGATGCGCTCAATATCGAGCGGCCCAGATTGGTGTGGATGACAACACCGGTCGCATTGATGACACGTTTAAGACTTGGGGCGTATTGCTTCTCAAGCCAGTCCTCAAGGTCGCTCATCAACGAGGATGCGGATACATCGATACCATCCAGCTCGTCGTCCGGCATGGACAGGATGGTCCCACGCCTCTCGTCGATGACGTAGCGAACGCCGTCCACGATAAGGGGCCGTGGATAAAGGCTGGATAGGTGCTTAACCTCGGGCAAGTCGAGAACTTCGTCGACTTTAGGAAGTTGGCGCAGGTATTTATTTTTCGACATTCGTATTCACCCCATGAAAGACTCTCGGATTAAAAGTTCTCGGATTTGGTCACTAATCAAATTAAATAGGTTTTTCGATAAAATTTCAACTTAACCGGCCTGCTAAACCGGTTTTGCAATAGTAAAAGTAAAGGGCCAAGTTACCCCGGCCCTGATTATCTGCTTAGTGCTTACTGCCTACTAATTACACGACCTCTATTACCCCTGGTGTTCCTTCTTCGATTCGGCCGATCACTGCCCTGGTGACCACGCCGTGCGCCTCAAGCGCATCGAGGAGCTGTTTGCTTTTCTCCTGCGGTACGCTGATTAAAAGACCACCCGATGTCTGCGGATCGAAGAGTATCTCCGGCGGGATCGAGCCGTCGGCCGTAAAGACAACAGTATCTCCAAGAAACGCACGGTTATCCCTTGCGCCGCCCGGGATAATGCCCTGCTTCGCAAAATCGATCGCACGCTCCCAGATCGGGATGCTCTTGATGCTGATCGTCCCCTTTGCGCCGCTTCCATTTACCATTTCATGCATGTGACCGAGCAGGCCGAACCCGGTGATATCGGTACAGGCGTTTACACCCACCTCGACCATGGCTTCGGCCGCGGCCTTGTTAAGGGTTGCGGCGGCTTCAATCGCCGGCATTATATCGTCTTCGCTTACAATGCCGCGTTTTAGGGCGGTCGCAAGGATGCCCATGCCGAGCGGCTTAGTAAGAACAAGCACATCGCCCGGTTTTGCATTGCTGTTGGTAATTACTTTATCGAGGTCGACGATGCCCGTTACCGATAGGCCGTATTTCGGCTCGTTATCCTGTATGGTGTGCCCACCCACGATGATGGCCCCCGACTCCTTGACCTTTTCGCTTCCCCCTTGCAGTATCTCACCGAGAAGGTCGAGCCCCAGGCTGCACGGAAACGCCGCGAGGTTGAGTGCCGTTAGCGGTATTCCACCCATGGCATAGATATCGCTTAGCGCGTTCGCCGCAGCTATTTTGCCGAAAAGGTAGGCTGAATCGACGATCGGCGGAAAGAAATCAACGCTCTGGAGCAATGCGCGCGTATCATCAAGTTTGTAGACTGCGGCGTCATCGGACGTCTCAAAGCCGACCAAGAGTTCCTCGGCTTTGTCCGTCGGCAACCAGCTCAGTGCCTGCTGTAAGTCCCCCGGACTCATCTTGGCGGCTCAGCCGCTTTTGCTTGATAACTGCGTAAGACGCACTTTTTCCCTTGCCATTGAACCTTCTTTCAGAGAGCATTCTTTAGTAAACACAATTATTGCGTTTGTTCATAGATATTATAACAAATATTAAAACCACTGACAACCTTACTTCGGCTGGTCAGATGATAAGTTGGCCTCAAGCCAACCCATCCAGGCATCGAAGCCTTCACCGGTCCGGCAAGACAGGGGTATGACGTTCACGTTTGGGTTGAGTTTACGCACGGTTTCCTCGAGGCGCTCCATGCTAAAATCAGAAAGCGCAAGCATATCGATTTTATTGATAATCAATACTTCGCAACTCGAGAAGATCGTTGGATACTTGAGGGGTTTGTCGTCGCCCTCGGGAACCGAGAGAATGACCACGCGCGCCGATTCGCCCAGGACAAAATCCGCGGGGCACACCAGGTTGCCGACGTTCTCGATTATCAAAAGGTCGACGCCGGTCAAATCCAGGTACTCGAGCGATTTTTGAATCATATTGGCCTCAAGGTGACAAGCGCCCCCGGTGTTTATCTGTACGGTTTCAATCCCATGCTCGCGGACTTTTTCGGCATCGACTTTTGAAGCGATGTCTCCTTCGATAACGGCCGCTTTGTGGTGACCGGATAGGCGGCGGGCGGTTTCGAGAATAAAGCTCGTCTTACCCGCACCCGGTGAGGCCATGAGGTTTATCGCGAATATTCCCTTTTCTTTAAATATCTCAGCGTTTTTATCGGCAAGGTTCTCGTTTGCCGCGAAGATGCTTTCTAACACTTTTATTTCCATTTAGATCACCTTACGTTAATCTTATTCCACTTCAATCGAGTCGACGAAGAATTCTCTACCGGAGACAAGTTCCACCGTATGTTCGCCGCAGTGCGGGCAGGTGTAGATATCGAGCTGCTCGACTTCGCTTTCTTTGTCGCATTGCAAGCAGCGGATAACGATCGGGACGTGCTCGATGACGAGTTGGGCGCCCGCCGCTATCGTATCGCCCGCAAGATACTCGAAGAAAAACTGCATCGAGTCCTCGACTATCGCGGTCATCTTGCCGGCCTTGACGTTAACCTGGGATATCTTTGCCGCGCCGTTCTTTACCGCGTGCTCAACCGCTATATCGACAATGCTCTGCGTTAATCCAAGTTCGTGCATTATATGGTAACTCCCTTAGAGCCAGCGCGCGGCAAGCAGGCTCAGCTCGAATAGCAAGATAAGAACGACCCCGAGTATACCCATATCAAAGACTCCCCAGTCGGGTGTGGCGATAGCGGCTATGATGAAACTCGATACATAGGCAATCCGCCAATTTTTACGCAGCGTTTTTCGGTCGACGATACCGAGCTTTATCAAGAGAAAGATGACCAACGGGGCTTCAAACGCAACTCCGAACGATAGCATGAACAGCGATACAAAACTTAAGTAATCATCGGCTCTCAGGATAAATTCGAGCTGACCCATGCCCTGGGCGCGCAGCCAACCGATAGCCTGCGGCAAAATGATGAAAAATGCGAACGCCGCGCCACCAAGGAACAGAACCGTCATAGCGGGTAGAATCGCAAGGATATATTTACGTTCGTTGTGCTTAAGCGCCGGGGCAAAAAACGCCAGTACTTGGTAGATGATAAACGGAGATGTAAGGAGAAAACCCCCGATTACCGAGAGTTTAAAACGCAGCATGAATATCTGCATAAAGCCGAACACAGTCAGCTGAATATGCTGCAAATCATTAGGTAAAGGCCACTTGATGAGTTCAAGCAGTGGTTTAAAGAAGATATAGCAAATAGCCGTTCCGATGAGGAGGACGATAACGGCATAGATAAGCCTCTTGCGCAGCTCATCCAAATGCTCTAAAAAGGTCATCTCTTGATCGCTCACGAACGAACCCCTCCAAATTGGGATATAGTGAGATTAGCAAGAATCATGCTTCTTTGCTATCCCCTTTTATCTCCTCACCTACGGTGCTGATGGGCTCGATGAGATCTTTTTTAACGGAGTCTTGAAAACCCTGGGATGCCTTTTTAACTTCACCTATCATTTTACCGATTGAGCGCGCTATCTCAGGCAACCTCTTCGGTCCGAAGATAATCAACGCGAGTATCAGTATGACTATTAATTCTGGTGGTCCTAAGCCTAAAAACATACACTTCCCTCAACCTCAG
>NZ_JBTSLF010000218.1:0-3922 GCF_054640775.1 Candidatus Aquicultor sp.
ACCGGAAGGCCGGGGCGTGGAGCACCCACCCGCAGAACGCAGTGCCACCGGAAGACCATGTCGTCTAGCACTGCGCATCCATCCCATCGACCACATCCAAACATCCCCCAGCACTCACCACAATCATCCAACATCCACCTAAACAGAAAACTCCCCATCCCAAACATTCTTAAGCTATAAATACCGGATCTTGGGAATATAGGGCAAGTAAGGGCATGCCTACTTATTCGTTCGGCTATGGCCAGGTGAATGCATGAACAATATTTTCGACTGTCCAGTCAAAAATAATTGACCAGGTGGTCGAAAAGGGTATAATTAAATTGACCAGTTGGTCGAAATAACTAGTATATAACCAAACCCGGTATGTAACTGGATGGTCTGCTGAGGCCACAGACATAGGTCACTGATATAAAAGTGAAAGAAGTAAACCGCAAGATCGGCAAGGAAAAGCATATGCCTGATAAAGATGACAACGATAACTTTATAGATCTTTTTGAAGAGGACTCCCGTCCCATGACGAAAAGTGAGCGCACGCGTCTTAAGATAATGGCGAGCGCCGCTAAAGTGTTTGATGAGAAGGGTTTTGATAAGGCCTCGATTCAGGATATCGCCGATGACGCCGGTATCGCAAAGGGAACCATCTATTATTACATAGAGAAAAAAGAAGATATCATGGTCTCAATTCTGAAGTTCGGCAAGGCCCGCCTGTTCTCAAAGATAGAGAAGGGGATAGATAAAGCCGATACCGCTTCGAAGAAGATCGACCTCATCATCCGTAACCATATGAAAACAGTAAAAATCGTCGGGCCGATCGTACCCTTTTTTGCACATAGTCTGACATCTACCGATTCGGCTACCAGGGATGTTATGGCCGGATTTCGTGAAGAGTACCTGCATCTGCTTGAGTCCGTAATCGAAGAGGGGATTGAATCCGGGGAATTCAGGCAGGTCGACCCGGGTAAGGCGGCGCTCGGCATTTTAAGCCTGGTGGTCGGACAATTATTGCAGGCCAAGTTATTTACCGGAAAGCTCAACGCTAAAGCAATCGCGGACAACACGATGGACATCGCTTTAAACGGGCTGAGGAGCAGGCATGAAGACTAAGGCTATCGCCGTTGGCGTTGCGTCATTGCTTATAGCGCTCTCGCTGGTCTTTTTTGCTGAGGCCGGGCAGGGGCGCAATGCGGTTAATGCATCGATTACAACATCGGGTGCGCTGGAGGATGACAAGAAAGCCATATGCGTTCCGGCCGAGCTTGCGTTGATCGGTATGGAGCAAGGCAAGCAGGCAAAAACCTCGCCCGGGATACCATCCCCGAAGCCAGTGGGTATGGTCAAAGACGTAAAGGTCGAGCCGGGGGATATCGTTAAGCGGGGCGATGTGTTGTTTACGGTCGACGATACGCTGGCAAAGCAAAACCTGAAAAAAGCCCAGGCCCAGTACGATACTATCGAGGCGACGCTCGATAGCCTTGGCGGCTCGCGCAGCGATATTGCAAGTAAGAAGGGCGATTTGAACCAGGCCGAGGCGACGCTGAAATCAAAACGCGCCGAGGCCAAACAGACCTTTGCCGTGAAATATGCGGAAGGGCAAGCAAAAGTGGCGGAATTAAAGAGTAAGCTCGCATCCGTGGCGGCGGGTCTTACGCAAGCGCGGGGAGGGCTCTCGGCGGTGACCCAGGCGGAAGACGCGGCGCGGCAGGCGCTCGCAGAAGCCCAGGCTCTGCCCGATAGCGACCCTGCCAAGCCACAGAAAGTAGCCCAGGCTAAGGGGATGCTGGAAGGTGCATTGCAGAAAAGGACTCAGCTCACCGCTACGATAGAGCAGCTGTCTGCAGTAAAAGCAAAGCTTGCCCAAGGGGCCAGCGCCGCTACGGCGGGGCTCGCACAAGGTAAGCGGCAGTTTAACCAGGGTTTGGCTAAAATGGACCAGGCGCAGGCGAAAATCGCTGAGGGAAAGACGAAGATATCCGAGGGTGTCTCAAAGCTCTCGAGGAAGATAGAATTGCTCAAACGAAGAAGAGACCAGGCCGAGGTGGGCGTGAGGATTGCCAACCAAGTACTGGATGCCACCTCGGTACGCGCTTCCACATCCGGTAGGATCATCGCGATCAGGACATCCGAGGGCTCGGTGGTCTATCCGGGACAAACAGTCATGTCGATCGTGCGCACCCGTGCCTTGAAGCTTACCGTCTATGTACCGTTGGATGAAGCCGCTACGGTCAAGAACGGCGATTCCGTTGATGTTGAAGTCGATGCCGCCCCCGGACAGGTATTTGAGGGCAAGGTGATCGGCGTGGGCGGCAAAGCGACGTTTGCCCCTTCGAACATGACGACGGATAGGTTGGAACTTGTGAGGGTGGTCAAGGTAATCGTTGAGGTCGTTAACAAGGATGGCGTTTTAAAGGCAGGTATGCCCGCGGACGTAAGCGTGCATTAGTAGTGATATATATTCTAACTTTCATCTTTAGGAGGGTGGACTATGCATAAAAAGGTAGCTGTAATTGTCGTTGCGCTCGTGGTGCTTGGCGTGGGTTATGCCGGGTGGAACTCATTTGCGAACGGCAAATCCACGAACGGAAAGATCGAAGGATCGGGAACTATCGAGGCTTCCGAGCTGAATATCGGCTCGCAGGTTGCCGCAGTGGTGACTGACGTGAAGGTAAGCGAGGGAAGTCATGTAAAGAAGGACCAGGTTATCGTTGTGCTTGATGATAAGCTGTTGAAGGACCAGGTTGCGGTCGCCAAGGCCGGGGTCGATGCCGCGCAGGCCGGGGTCGATGATGCCGACACACGGGATAAAAGAAAAATAGCCCAGGCGCAACTCGATCAGGCTGAGGCAAGCCTTTCTATCGCCAAGACCCAGCAAACATACGCGGTTATAACATCGCCGATCGACGGTGTTGTGCTGAGCCTGCCGCTCTCAGAAGGTGAAATGGCGAGCCCCGGTGCGACGCTGGCGGTGGTCGGTAAGACATCCGAGCTTGATTTGACCATTTACGTGGATGAGAAAGAGCTGGGTAAGGTACAAGTTGGCCAAAAGGCTTCGGTGAGCGTGGATGCGTTTCCGAATGATACGTTTACGGGCAAGGTCGCAGAAATCGCGTCCGAGGCCGAGTTTACACCGCAGAACGTCCAGACCAAAGAACAAAGGAGCAACCTGGTATTCGGCGTGACGATTAAAGTCGTTAACGCAAAAGGCCAGCTGAAGCAGGGAATGCCTGCAGATGCAGTCCTTGAGTAGAGAGTTTTCATGAATAATTTCATTATCGAGACGGATAATTTAATAGTGGATTTCCCGGGTGTGCGGGCGGTTGATGGTGTGAGTGTTCGGGTCGATGAAGGCGAGATATTCGGGCTTGTCGGCCCGGATGGGGCTGGAAAGACGACCACGATACGGGTGTTGGCGACCATTCTAAAGCCGACCTCGGGTAAGGTTATGCTGATGGGCAAGGATATTTTACGTAATGCCCGGGCAGTGCGGGGTAAAATCGGCTACATGTCCCAGAAGTTTAACCTGTACGGGGACTTAACCGTCGAGGAGAACCTGCGGTTTTTCGCCGATGTCTACAGTCTGCCCGAATCCGAGCGACGGACGAGAACGAAGGAGCTTCTGCATTTTGCGCGGCTCGAAGAGTTCACCGGCCGGAGGGCCGAGTTTTTATCCGGCGGTATGAAGCAGAAGCTGGCGCTCGCCTGCACCCTTATTTACGAACCGACCATCCTGTTCCTGGATGAGCCGACAACCGGCGTCGACCCGGTGAGCCGCCGCGAGTTCTGGGCCATTCTCTCGGAGCTTCGAAGCCGCGGCATCACGCTCTTTGTTTCAACACCGTATATGGACGAGGCCGAGCGTTGCTCGACAGTTGCCTTTATGGATAGCGGGAGGATCAATGTGTGCGATACTCCGAAATCGATCAAG
>NZ_JBTSLF010000219.1:0-3889 GCF_054640775.1 Candidatus Aquicultor sp.
TAGAAAGGCTTCATTGCCGCCGTTATCCGAAATCACGAGTGTATCTAAAACCCACTCACCCGCCGGAGCATCATCGGGAACAACAACAGTGCCCTCCAAAACGCCTTTAGCCCTGTTATACTCCAATAACGCATCGATGGATGGACCGAGAAGCCGCTTCGACTCGTTGCCGAACATAACAGCACCGTTCTTGATGCCGGAAAGATCATCGGCCGCCCTAACCGCGATTTTGATCTCATCACCTGCTTGAACTCGCGTAGGGCTTACCGAAATGCCTGTTACCGATGGCGCTTCAATGTCAGGATGATCGTTAATGATTGTCAGAGATGCGCCGCCGAGACTTTCTTCATCGACAACAAAAGTGGATCCACCGTTATCGCTACCGAGCGTTACTGAAATACAGGTCCACTTTCCCGGTTCCGCGTACTTGTTAATGGCAAATGAGCTGGTAAGCTTGCCTGTCGCCTCGTTATATTCTAGATCGGTACCTATCCACTGCCCGGACGGTGACTCCCATATTACGGAACCGAAGCTGAGCGCCGAACCACCTCCGTCGCCGTATACATCAACAGTGATCGTCTCTCCGGCATTCACTGTAGCTTTTGACACCGAAATGCTTCTAAACACAGGACCCGCCGCGCTTATCTTAGTGGGGGTAGGTGTAGAGGTGCCCGCGTAAGCAGGCGATGTAAGAGCGACTATCAAAGCAATCAACAAGGGGATGGTAATTCTCAACAGGGACAATCTGCTAATCATGCTCTTCTCCTCTTCGGCATCCTGTAGTTTGCTGGAACGATATATATTTGGCTAATCATACAATACAAGCAAATGAATAAGCCAGTATCTGCAGGTCACTAATTTATAGAAATATAATATGTGATACGCGCGAGGAACGGTAAAAGTATGGGGGCGACGGGGAACGCAAAAATAATGGTAATATTTCTCAATCTGGTATAAACCCAAGCGGCACTTGCGCCGATATGATATATATTGCATCCCTAAGAAGACTGAGAAAAAACATAGCGTAAGCTACGCGGCCACTTCGGTGGCCCTCAGTCTTTTTATAGGCAAGAAACCTCTAAAGCTCTTAGGCGATTGTATCGATATAATAACTATCAAATCAGTCCCTTTTAAAAGGCTTCCATCTTAGATGGGGCCTTTTAAAATTCTAGAACCCGATCGCTTCTATTTTTTCAATGGCAATCGCTACGTACTTGTGCGCCGCTCCCCCGGATTCACCCGGATCGGCGGTGTCCGCCACCGAAGTAGTCCCGATGATTTCGGTAGGCGCAACGTCACCGATGGCCTTTGCGGTCGGCTCCATGAGCATCAAGGTCGTGACATTTATCCTCGCAACCCGGCCCACATAGACGCGATTATTCGTAAACACGCTCGCCGTTAATCCTGCCAGACCCTGGGACTCGACAATCTCTCGCAATTCCGATTCCGTCATGTTCTCACCTCAATAGGTAGTCTTTCATTGTAAATACCCGATTTACTCGAAGACTGAACTAAAGAGTGACGGTGGGGCCCTGTATCTTTCTTCTTTTCAGTAATATTAGAATCTTCTATAATAAACATTGTTTGCGACCCTTCTTGGTCGAATCGTGCCCCAGCTTCTAAAGGTAGTGGATGAATCAAGACAACAGCGGTATCAGCCTCGACGATATCAGTGAACTAAATACCAATATAAAGAGAATTATTTTAGCAACCGACGGGTCGGATGCATCTATTCTCGCGACCAAGTATGCCGTCGCACTGGCAAAAGTTATGAACGCCAGCATTACGGCGATATACGTTGAGCCGAGCGAAGATGGGAACTCCCCCGAAGGCATAATCGATAGGGATGCATTAAAGGAAATCCGTCCGACTGCGGCCGGTCTCGATGTCGTTCGTTTGTACGCTGATAAGAACAATGTCGAATACAAGAGCGTGATTAGAAAGGGCAATGTCGCAATGAGAATTATAGAAGCCGCCGAAGAGTATTGGGCGGATGTTATTATAGTCGGCAATACTGCCCGAAGCGGTTTGAGGCGGATAGCGCTCGGCAGCATAGCAGAAACAGTCGTTAAGAACTCCACCATCCCCATTCTTGTCCTTAAGTCTTAATCGTTTTGCCATAATTTATGTCGTTAGCGCTTGATTTTCCAAATAACTTCACTTTTGTTCCTCTTACCCCGTATATGCGCCGTTCACCACTTTTTGCTGTAAAGGCTGAGCCGGACATATTAAGCTCTATGTGGTTGGCCTAGTGCAAATCATGTTGAGCCGGTTGCAATACCGGTACAGTTGGAGGCCCCTGTTGAGAGAGAAACTCTATAACCCGGCCGAAGGTTTCAGGTCGGACGACGCGCAAGAGCTGTTCATAGATATTAAGAGGATTCTCTTAGCAACCGACGGGTCGAAGTCAGCGATTAGTGCTACAAAGTACGCGGTCAGTATGGCTCGGTTATTCAAAGCCAAGATGAGAGCGGTATTTGTAGAGGGCGGCGCTGAAGCACAGGGCGAAATCGCCAAAACCGTGGATGAGTCCTTAAAGGGCAACGGCAACGGCAGACCAGGATATCACGGCTTAATCGTAGCCGGGATGTATGCGATAAAGAATGGGATCTCTTGCGAAGAGATAGTTGAAAAAGGAAATGTCGCAAAAAGGATCATAGAAAGCGCCCACGAGTTTATGCCTGATATTATAGTAATCGGAAACTCCGAGAAATCAGGAATCAGGCGGACACTAGGAAGCGTCGTAGATGCGGTGATTAAAGGAACCGATATACCGGTCCTTGTTATAAAAGACAATTAGTGAAAACTTAATATAGTTGGGTAAATGGGCAGGTGTTTAACTCCCCCAGTAGCCTTTTAGGCCAAGTATTGCTCTTTCCTATTCCTTAAGACTATAGCTCCCGATAGTCCCTTAAGGGTCCCCTTTTGAAACACCTGCCCATTTTCTTTTACCCTCTGCCATAGTACCGGCAGAAGAAAATGGTTTTAGAACGCATTCTCCCAATGCGTTACTTCAAGAGAAGCACCCTCCGATAGTATTGATATAACATCGAAACGGATAGAATCAAATCGGCTAACATCCTTCGCCATCGCCAGATATACCTCGGCTACCTTCCGGATAGTTCTCTGTTTGCTTGGAGTCACAGCTTCGATGGGATGGCCGTATGCCTTGCTGAGACGGGTTTTGACTTCACAGAAGATAAGCGTTTTGCCGGTGCTTGCAATGATATCGATCTCGCCGATTTTCGTGCGGAAATTTCGCTGCAATATGCGGTAGTTTTTTCTGCGCAGGTAACGAACGGCAAAATCCTCACCGGATTGTCCCAAGGCCATGGTGGTCTGCCCTGCTAGGTGACTTGTAAGTATTCTTTTACTTTTTTCTCGAGGAGGAGCGCCTTAAGCTGATTTGAGAGGTCGCTTAATATCTCAAGCACTTCTTGTATACGCTGGCTTTTATCATCGCTTTTTTGGCGCACGATCGGGTAGAGTATCTGCTGAAAAAGCGTCGATTCTTTTTCAGCCAGGGTGGAGTACATGCGGAGGTGACGCGCTTCAATGCCGTACCTCGCCATCTCGCGCGCAATTATCATGAGTCGTATATCGATGGAGTTATAGCACTTGCCTTCGCTTGTCTTTATCGGTTGGACGATTCCGAAGTTCTCTAGCATCTTGGCGGTCTCGGGGGATATCCCGATGCTGCCGATAGCCTTCTCTGTCGGCACGGGCCCGTCATCCGATGTTATAAGGGCATCGTGATTCGTATCGGCGAGCTGTTTTACCTCGGGCGTGAGCTGGCCCATATCCATCATATCCAGGTTCTGCCTGATCACGTTGAGCGGGAGGTATTTTTCTTTCTGGAGGCGCAGCGCAAGCTCTAGCCGCTGCATAT
>NZ_JBTSLF010000220.1:0-514 GCF_054640775.1 Candidatus Aquicultor sp.
ATGAATTCAATGGAACCTGGGATATTAATCTTTCGCTTTCATTTAGTCTTTGGAATTGGGGTGCAACGGTTGACAGAACCGATGCTGCCGAAGCACAATATGAGCAGGCAAAAGACAATATGAAAATTTTAAAAGATATGATTACTCTGGAAGTAACCAGGAACTTTTTGGATATTAACAAATCAAAGGAAAAAATGACGGTTGCGAAACAAAATGTTGATCAAGCGGAAGAGAATTATAAGATAACGGACGAAAAATTCAAAAATGGCCTCGCGCTTAATTCTGATTTATTGGATGCAGAAGTCGCATTGTTACAGGCAAAAACAAATTATATACAATCTATTGTAGATTATGAGCTGGCAATTGCTCAATTAAATAAATCAATTGGTGAATAAATAAAATATTAAGCAGGAAATAATAGTGAAAAAGGTAAAATACATTTCAATAACAGTAATCGTGCTTGCAATAATTATCTCAGTTTTATTCTACAACAAGGCAAAAATGAAGGCAAACA
>NZ_JBTSLF010000220.1:524-3884 GCF_054640775.1 Candidatus Aquicultor sp.
GTGTAGTAAAAGCGGAAATAAAGCAGGTTAGCAAAAATCTTGAATTAGTCGGTACAATTCAGGCAAGCAAGGATGTGTTAATAATCGCAGAAGCACAGGGCAGAGTTGTAAAGGTTAATGCAGAAATTGGTGATTATAAATCGGCGGGGTCTGTATTGATTCAAATTGATGATGAATTAAAACTAACCGCGATGAAAACTGCTGAGGTTAATTATGAAAAATCCAAAAAAGATTATGAGAGATTCCAGGCGCTGTTTAAAGGGAATTCTGTAACAGATTCACAACTTGAAAATGCCAAATTTATTTACCAATCTGCGGAGTCACAATTTATTACCGCGAAAAGACAATATGAAGATACAAAGGTTACAACTCCAATATCTGGCGTTGTTTCTTCCCGATCAGTTGATATCGGTGATTATGTAAAATTGAACAGCCCCGTTGCCAACGTAGTGGATATTTCAAAGTTAAAGGTAAAAGTAAATGTCGCTGAGAGTGATGTATTTAAAATGAAGGTCGGGGATAGGGTTGAAATTACTACGGAGGTATATCCCGGGGTAGTTTTTAGCGGAAAGGTTACTACTATAAGTTCCAAGGGAGACGAAGCCCATACTTATCCGGTTGAGGTTGATCTTCAAAATTCAAAAGAGCATCCTCTAAAGGCGGGCATGTTCGGCAAAGTAAATTTTGTTTCTACAAATAAGGTTGCATCTCTTTTAATTCCAAGAGAAGCATTAATCGGAAGTATAAAAGACCCGAAAGTATTTGTTGTAGAAAATAATATGGCAAAACTGGTAGGTCTGGTAATTGGTAACACTTATGATAATTACCTGGAAGTTCTTAATGGAATTAAAGAGGGACAGAAGGTTGTTGTAAACGGACAGAATAATATTGAAGACAATAGCAAAGTTACAATTATTAATAAATGATTAGACAACGAAACGTCCTATTACAATTAATAAAAAATGAAATTAAAAGGAATTTAAAATGACAATTACTGAGCTATCCATAAAAAGGCCGACGTTGATCGTTGTGATTTTTTCGGTTCTTACCTTGGTAGGAGTGTATAGCTATACTCAGTTAAATTATGAACTGCTTCCGAAGATTACTCCTCCTGTAATAACTGTTACAACAGTTTATCCGGGTGCTTCTCCAAAGGAAGTTGAAACTTCTGTTACCAAACCGGTTGAAGATGCTATTTCATCTCTTGATGACATCGACAATGTGACATCTACATCTGCGGAAGGTGTTTCTTTCGTAGTTATCCAGTTCAATCAATCTGCCGATGTAGACATACAACTGCAGAATGCTCAAAGGAAAGTAAACGAAATTGTTTCCACGTTACCAACCGAAGTAAAATCTCCAACACTTTCAAAATTTGCTCTCGATGAACTTCCTGTAATTAGGATGGGCGCTACAAGCAATATGCCTTCCACAAAATTTTATCAGTTTTTAAAAGACAGGATCCAGCCGAGACTGGCAAAGCTGCCGGGGGTCGGACAGATTACTCTTGTGGGTGGTGATGAAAGGGAAATAAAAGTAAATCTAAACAGGGAAAGAATAAAGGCATATGGCTTATCAATTATGCAGATTACCCAGGTAATTAAATCCTCAAACCTTGATTACCCGACAGGAAAAATTAAAAATGATAAAGATCAGTTAATCGTTAGAATTGCAGGTAAATTCAAATCAATTGATGATTTGAGAAACCTGATTGTTGGTAAATCAATGGTTGGTGGAGATATAAGGTTGGCCGATATTTCCGAAGTGGAAGACGGTCAGAAAGATTATTCCACTATTAACAGGATAAATGGTGTTACTTCTGTTGGTATAATAGTTCAGAAACAGACAGATGCAAACTCTGTTGATGTTAGTAAACTTGTACGAGCAGAAATAGCAAAAATGCAGAATGATTATAAATCAGAAAATGTAAGCTTTGATGTTGCACAGGATGGATCGCAATTTACTATTGATGCAGCTAATGGTGTAAAATATGATTTGATGCTTGCTGTTGTCCTGGTAGGAATAGTGATGATTTTATTCTTGCATAGCATTCGTAACTCATTCATTGTAATGATGGCAATTCCCGCTTCAATGATTTCTTCCTTTACAATGATGCTTGCTTTCGGATTCACACTGAACCTGATGACATTGCTTGGCCTTTCATTAATAGTCGGTATCCTTGTCGATGACTCTATCGTTGTTCTGGAAAATATTCACCACCACCTTGAAAAGGGTGAGCCGAGAAAAGTTGCCGCATTAAAAGGACGAAATGAAATTGGATTTGCGGCTCTTGCCATCACTCTTGTAGACGTTTCTGTATTTGTGCCGCTTGCACTAACGGGCGGGCTTGTCGGAAATATCGTTCGGGAATATTCAATTGTAGTTGTTACTGCAACTTTGCTCAGTTTGTTTGTCTCATTCACACTAACACCCTTGCTTGCTTCAAGAATTGGGAAATTAGAAAAGCTTTCAAAAAGAACTATAATTGGTAAATTCTCTATTTGGTTTGAAAAAGAATTCAGGAAGTTGGTCCAAAAGTACATCCAGCTCTTAAAATGGAGTTTAGTTAATAAATGGAAAGTTCTAACGGTTGTATTCCTGCTTTTCATTGCTTCCCTTACGTTAGCACCGCTTGGTTTTATTGGTGCTGAATTTATGACACAAACTGATCGTGGTGAATTTGCGGTTATCCTTGAGATGCCTTCCGGCTCTTCAGTAGAAAACACAAATCTTCTTACACAAAAAGTTGAGCAGTATATTTATACTTTGCCGGAAGTAAAAAAGGCTTTTGTGACTGTAGGCGCTTCCAACGAAGGACTGGTTGGCCAGACTTCCAATTATTCTTCTGAAATTGATGTCACTCTTGTACCAAAAGAGGATAGGAAAAAATCTACTGATAAAGTGGGTGAAGATATAAAGAGGTTTGTAAACACTGTTCCGGGTATAAAGGTTCGAGTTAACCCCATTGGCATTTTCGGAACAGCAAATCAAACCCCGATTCAGCTTATAGTTTCGGGTTCAAACAGGACTGATGTTGAAAAAGGCGCTGAGATTTTGGCTAATGTTGTAAAGAAAATTCCTGGGACAGCCGATGTAAGGTTATCAACGGAAGAGGGGAAACCTGAAACAAGAGTTGACATTGATAGGGGTAAACTAGCAAACTTTGGTCTGAACTTGGCTGAAGTCGGTGCATCTTTAAGAGTGGCACTTACCGGTGATGATGATTCAAAATATAGAGATGGCGAAAATGACTATACAATTAAAATTTCTCTGGATGATTTTGATAAATCAGAAATATCAGATATTAAGCACCTTACATTTAAGAATCCACGAGGACAATTAATTGAACTTCAGCAGTTT
>NZ_JBTSLF010000221.1:0-3882 GCF_054640775.1 Candidatus Aquicultor sp.
GCGGGGTGAGTGCTAATGAAGTGTTAAGAATTAAAATGGCCGAAGCGGTTAAAATAAATTTTCCGAAAACAAAATTTCTGGTACCGGAAAGAGAATATACAACCGACAACGCCGCTATGATTGCGACCGCGGCCGCCTTCTTAGTTTATAAAAGAAAAACTATCCCTTTCAATAAACTAAAAGTCGACCCTAGTTTACAACTTAAATAAGATAGGTTAAAATTCAAATAATCATAAAAACGGCTGGATGGCGAAGTGGTCTAACGCTGCGGTTTGCAAAACCGCCATTCGTGGGTTCGACTCCCACTCCAGCCTCGTAATAAAAATAACTAGTACGAAGTGCTAGTTATTTTTATTACCAAGATAGAAGGGAGTAGAACAAGCGGCGAGCGAGATAATAGGAGGAGCGTGAGCGACAACTATTGAACGAGCGACGATAAGCGCGAGCGAGCGCAGCGCTTAGCGGCCGGTCTGGACAAGTGAGCTTTTTGCTAAAAAAGCGAGCGCGATACTCCCGCTCCAGCCTCGTAATAAAAAAGAATCCCGTTATCATTACTGACAACGGGATTTTTTCTATAAAGTACCTTTATGGCTAGTGCGTTTTACACCAGTCATAAGCGTTTTGTGTCATTCTCATCCATGGCGAAGCTTCCAATTTCTGCTTCCAGCTTTCAGGCATATAGGCCCATTGCCACTTCAGAAAAGCGCGTTCGGGATGTGGCATCATTGCGAGGTGCCGTCCGGTTGCGTCGCACAAAGCAGTGATGCCTTCCGCCGATCCATTCGGATTAAATGGATAAGCTTCTGTTGGCTCACCAAGATCGTCTACATATCGGATCGGAGCAAATTTCTTCAGCTCGCTCCAATTAATTCTATTACCGACATGCAACTTACCTTCGCCATGAGCAACCCAAATTCCCAAAACCGATCCAACCATGCCTTTTAACATAATCGCTGGACTATCAAAAATTTTGACAGTGGCGAATCTTGATTCAAAGCGGCCAGACTTGTTTCTGATAAATCGGGGTTGATAGTCTCCCGGCAAATTTTTAACCGGAACCCATCCCAAGAGAGAAGCGAGCTGACATCCGTTACAAACACTCAAAGAGAAGGTGTCTTGACGAGAATAAAAATCGTCAAACATTTTTCTCAGATTCTGATTGAACAAAATTGTTGCCGCCCAGCCTTTGGCTGAGTCTAACACGTCGGCATAACTAAACCCGCCAACAAAAGCTATCCCGCGAAAATCAGCGAGGTCAACTTTTTTTGTTAGCAAATCCGTCATGTTAACATCCCAGGCTTCAAAACCACCAAGCTCAAAGTACGATGTCATTTCCCTGTCCCCGTTGGATCCTTCCTCGCGAATTATCGCCACCTTCGGACGATTTTTCTTGGCTAAAATGCGATACGGGGTCGGTGCCGGAGCAAAAGACAGGCTGTAAGGAGAATTAGAATCAATATCAAAAATGTTGCGCCTTTCTTCTTCAACACAATCCGGGTTGCACTGCAGCTTCTCGAGTTGATAACTGGTTTCCTCCCAAATTTGTCTTAACTTGAATACATCTTCGTAAAAAATCACTCCTTCATCAAGAACCATCCTGTCACCCGGTGAATCAAAAATTCTGATTTTTGGGCTGGCCATTGTATAACCCAGAACCTGACAAGCAGAATTAGTTGGCTTTAATAATGAAAGAATCTTCTCCTCATCCTTGGGCAAATATTCAATTAACCAACCGGCTTCTTCAGCGAACAAATCATCGAACAAGGAGAAACGATCAGAATTTAAGGCTCCTTCAAATCCGCAACTCCCGGAAAATAACATTTCCAATAATGAAACTATCATACCGCCGTCACTAATGTCGTGGCATGATAAAATTAAATCCTTGAAAATTAACTCCTGTATGACATCGAATGTCTTAACCAAAATTTGCGGTTCCTCCATGTCCGGACAATCATTGCCAATCTGCCCAAAAACTTGAGCCAGGGCGGAGCCGCCTAAACGACGCCGACCGTTAGCTAAATCAATGTGCATGATGCGACTGTCGCCTGGGCGTTTAATATCCGGCGTTACTACTTTCGTAACGTCAATCATTGAACAATACGCCGAGACAACCATCTCTAGCGGCGATTTCACCAACTCATTTTTACCATCGGGATGATTTACTTTTGTCGCCATCGACAGCGAATCTTTTCCGCCATCAACCGCCAAACCAATTTCAATCATGAAATCTCGCATCGCTTCGGCGGCTCTATACAAGCGAACTCCTTCTCCCTCAAGTTTCGGCGCACCCATCCAATTCACGGAACATTTCACAAATGATAAATCAGAAATAAAAGCGCTGGCCATGTTTGTCACCGCTTCCGTAACCGCCATCCGCGCACCCGCTTCCGGATCAACCAACATCTTTATCGGTTGTTCGCCGATTGATGTCGCTGCTCCAGAATAAAGGCCTTGATCATTCGCAAAATGACTTTGCGAAATTACCGCAACGTCAGAAACTGGCAGCTGCGCAAAACCGCAACATTGTTGTTGTGCAATCAAACCGGTTACACTCCGATCGCCCTTGTTGGTCAAAAATCTTTTAGAACCAACTGACAAGAGTTTTAAAACTCTTTCCAGAGCATCAGAAACCGTCAGGTCTTTGGGAAGCTCAAGCGGTTTAAGTTCTAAGGGGACATCATTGGAAATAAAAGTTTTTTGCGGCATGCCGCCTAAAACAGATTTCAATTCCATCTGCACCGGGACTTCAGTATTACTACTGTCATAAACAGTAAAGATGCCATCGCCAGTAACCGTTCCTAAAACTTCGCAGTTTACCTTTTCCCTATCACAAATCGCTCGAAACATTTCCAAGCTCCTTGGATAAATAAGCAACCCGTTCCGTTCCTGGAACTCGCAAACCCAAATTTCCAAAACTGATAAAGTCGGGTCGCCACTGGTAATTTTCCGAATGTCGATTATACCGCCAGCATGCTCAACCAACTCCTTAAGAACATTGGCTGGTCCGCCGGCACCTTGGTCATGGATACTAACGATTGGATTATCAAAGCCCATTTCGATGCAGGCTCTAACAACCCTATTCATTTTTTGTTCCATCTCCGCATCACCGCGTTGTACGGCATTGAAATCAAGATCGGCGCGATTCTCACCTTGCATAAGTGAAGATGCCGCACCGCCTCCAAATCCAATTCGATAGGCTGGACCGCCAATTTCAATAATTAACATGTCCTTTTTAGCATCGTGTTTTTGCAGATGGCGCTGATCAATCTGACCAATGCCTCCGGTAAATAAAATCGGTTTCAGCCACTCTCGTCTTTCGCCGTTTGCTAAATACGAAGCACTGGCTCTGGCAAAACCAAGAATAACCGGTTCGCCAATCTCGTTACCGTAACGAGTCGTCCCATTCGATCCGAAAATCAGGATGTCCTTAGCAATTGCTAGGTTATCTGGATAAACAGATTTAATTTCCCAGGGCAAATCGTAACCATTGAGATTCAAATTTCCAACCGCATAACCAACCGTCCCGGCAACCATTAACCCGCCACGGCCAGTCGCCTGAACATCGCGAATTCTGCCACCGGTTCCAGTTTGCGCTCCAGGAAATGAAGCTACTCCCGTCGGAAAGTTGTGCGTCTCGGCCGTAAACAAAAAATGATACATCAATTTTTGTTTATTAAATTTAGACATCTGTCCCGGTCTGTCCGGAATAATTGTCCAAATGTCATAACCCTTAATAGCGCTACTGTTATCGTTAAAAGCGATAACGCTGTTAGTAGGGTGCGCGGTTAATGTTGATTTCACAATCTCCATCAACGTTTCTGGCATTTCTTTTCCATTGATTACTTGCCGACCCTTGAAATACCCATGGCGAGAATGCTCGCT
>NZ_JBTSLF010000222.1:0-3860 GCF_054640775.1 Candidatus Aquicultor sp.
GAATAATGGAAAGAATTAGTCTATTCCATAAAAAATTAATTATGCAATTGCTTCTTCAGAAAGGACTTCAGTTAAGTTTTTATGAACAGCCGCAGCACATTTCCTACCCTCTGAAATTGCCCAAACAATTAGCGATTGTCCACGACGCATATCACCGCAAGTAAAAACTTTTCCTAATGAAGTTGAATGGGCATTTTCATCATTACCGAAAATAGCCTTTACATTTCCGCGCGAGTCAAGTTCAAGTCCGCATTCTTTTAATTCATTTATCATTCCATCGTGCACAGGATGGACAAAACCTGCGGCTATTAAAACTAAATCGGCAGCAATCTCAAACTCTGTATCCGGAACATCATTTAATTTTCCATTTTCAAATCTAATTTCATTGCATAATAACGCTTTAACTTCACCATTTTCATTGCCGATAAAATTTTTCGTATTTATGCTGAATTTTCTATCCGCGCCCTCTTCATGACTTGAAGAAGTGCGAAACATCAGAGGCCAGTAAGGCCATGGAGTGCTTTCGGCTCTCTCTATAGGAGGCATTGGAAGTACTTCTAATTGAGTAACTGATTTTGCACCTTGTCTGTTAGAAGTACCTACACAATCTGAACCCGTATCGCCCCCGCCAATAATTACTACATTTTTATCAGCAGCAACAATCTGGTTTTCAATTTTATCTCCAGCATCCACTTTATTCTGAAGCGGTAAAAATTCCATTGCAAAATAAATTCCTTTTAACTCCCTTCCCGGAATATTTATATCCCGCGGTTTTTCAGAACCTCCTGCCAAAATAACGGCATCAAACTTTTCGATTAATTGTTTAGCTGAGACATCGACTCCGACATTAACGTTTGTTTTAAAGACAACGCCCTCAGCCATCATCTGATCCAATCGCCTGTCAATGATCCATTTCTCTAATTTAAAATCAGGGATACCATAACGGAGCAATCCCCCAATTCTATCATTTTTTTCAATAACAGTTACAGAATGACCGGCTCTTGCCAATTGCTGGGCTGCTGCTAATCCAGCCGGGCCTGAGCCAACTACCGCAATATTTTTCCCGGATAATTCTTTTGGCGGTTGAGGTTTTATCCAACCTTCCTTAAATCCGCGATCAATAATTGTTCTTTCAATGTGTTTTATAGAAACTGCCGGTTCATTTATTCCAAGCGTACAAGCAGTTTCGCATGGAGCGGGACAAAGCCTGCTCGTAAACTCAGGAAAGTTATTTGTTGAATGAAGATTTTCCAGAGCTTCTTTCCAGTGCCCTTTATAAACCAAATCATTCCATTCCGGTATAAGATTTTCAACCGGGCATCCAGTCTCGCCGTGGCAGAAAGGAATCCCGCAATCCATACAACGCGCTGCCTGAACTTTAGCTGTTTCTTCCTTAAATGGATGTTCAAACTCCTTAAAGTTCCGTAATCTTTCAACAATAGGGTCCTTTTTCGGAACTTCTCTTTGATATTCTTTAAAGCCTGTCGGTTTACCCATTTACGACCTCCTTAAATTCTTGACGGTTCAGAGACAACTTTTTTTCTTCTTCTTTAATTTTCGCAAGAGCTTTCTTATATTCTTCAGGCATTACCTTCCAGAAATTTTCAACTTCAGTATCCCAGTTATCAATTATAAACTCTGCGCGTTTAGAACCCGTATACTCAAAATGTCTTCTTACCAAATTAAAAACCTCATCAATATCATCTTCATTCACCAGGTATTCTAACTCTACAAGAGAATGATTTAAATACTTATCGAAGTCATGCTTTTGGTTCCAAATATATGCGATACCTCCAGACATACCGGCAGCAAAATTTCTTCCGGTCCGACCAAGGATTATGACTCTTCCGCCCGTCATATATTCGCAGCAATGATCTCCTACTCCCTCGATTACAGCATTAGCTCCGGAATTTCTAACAGCAAATCTTTCACCTGCAACGCCGTTTATAAAGACTTCACCGCTTGTAGCACCGTACAAACAAGTATTTCCGATTATAATATTTTCTCCGGGATCAAACGTAGAATTCGGATGAGTTTTAACTATTAACCTTCCTCCCGATAATCCTTTCCCCGTGTAGTCGTTTGATTCTCCGGTAAGATGTAATTCAATTCCCTTAGCAAGAAAAGTCCCGAAGCTTTGCCCGGCAGTTCCGGTCATAAATATTTTGATAGTAGCATCCGGCATACCTTGTGGACCATAACGTTTAGCGATTTCACCTGAGAGCAAGGTGCCGACAGTTCGATTAATATTTCTAACAGGCATTTCAATTTTTACAGGAATTGCATTTTCAAGCGCCGGTTGAGCCTGCTTAATAATTTCATGATCTATTTGTTCTTCAAGCTTATGATCCTGAGCGCGTGTCCTATAAAAATCAGTATTATACAACGGAGTTGGCTTGTATAACGGTTTACTCATATCGACGCCACGGGCTTTCCAATGATTGTTTAACCTCTTCGGAATAATCTTATCAGTTTGCCCGATCATTTCATTAAAATTTCTAAAGCCTAACTGTGACATTAGTTCCCGGACTTCTTCAGCAATATAAAACATAAAGTTTATTACGTACTCCGGTTTTCCGGTAAACTTTTTTCTAAGTTCCGGATCTTGAGTAGCAACCCCAACGGGGCAAGTGTTTAGATGGCACTTACGCATCATAATACAACCTTGGGTTACCAATGGTGCAGTTGAAAATCCAAACTCTTCTGCTCCGAGTAATGCAGCAACAACAACATCTTTACCCGTTTTTAACTGTCCGTCAGTAGCAAGATATACGCGATCGCGCAGCCCGTTAAGAACTAATGTTTGATGAGTTTCGCTTAAGCCTAATTCCCATGGAGTGCCGGCATATTGAATTGAAGTAATAGGGCTTGCGCCTGTTCCGCCGTCATGCCCGCTTATTAAAATATGATCTGCATGAGCTTTGGCCACACCGGCGGCAATAGTACCGACTCCGACTTCGGATACTAATTTTACGCTAACACGCGCTTTAGGATTAATATTCTTCAAATCAAAAATCAATTGTTTTAAGTCTTCAATTGAATAAATATCGTGATGAGGGGGAGGGCTGATCAAAGTAACACCGGGCATACTATGTCTAATCTTAGCAATGATTTTATCGATCTTGAACCCCGGTAGTTGACCTCCCTCGCCAGGTTTTGCACCTTGCGCCATTTTAATTTGAATATCGTCTGCGTTAACTAAATAATGAGCAGTAACGCCAAACCTTCCCGAGGCAATTTGTTTAATAGCAGATCTCATACTGTCGCCATTTGGAAGCAGAATATATCTTTCTTCAGCTTCCCCACCTTCGCCGGTATTAGATTTGCCTCCAATGCGATTCATACCGATAGCAAGCGAGGTATGAGCTTCCCATGAAATAGAACCAAAGCTCATTGCACCGGTAGAAAATCTTTTTACAATTTCAGATGCAGGTTCAATTTCGTCAAGAGGAATCTGCTCACCGTCGGTATCAAACTCAAACAAACTTCTAAGAGTTACCCTCTTTTTAATTTGATTATTTACCAGTTCCGTATATTCTTTAAATGTTTTATAATCGCTGTTCCGTGTGCCAAGCTGAAGCTTTGAGATAGTAAGCGGATTCCACAAATGATGTTCGCCTTCGCGTCTATATTGATATAATCCTCCTGACTCAAGAGTATTTGAATCCGCCAAAGGATTAAAAGCATTTCTATGCCGCAGAGTCGTTTCCTCTTCAAGCATTTCAAGGCTAAGTCCTTCAATCCGTGTTGCTGTACCCGTGAAATAGTTATTAACTATTTCAGTATCAAGCCCTATGGCTTCGAAAATTTGCGCGCCGCAATAGGATTGCAAAGTGCTAATACCCATCTTACTAAAGATT
>NZ_JBTSLF010000223.1:0-3846 GCF_054640775.1 Candidatus Aquicultor sp.
CATTCCCTTATTTTTAACGGCCATCGGCTCCATTGTCATGGGCCTTTACCCGGACTACTTCCTGAATATCATTAAAGCCATGGATCCGGATTATCTATTGAATATTGCAAAGGCGGTCATTCGATTATGAACTGGGTTACTCCCATACAATACTTACGGGACCATTTAAAAGCATTGAAATGGGCCCTTTATCTGGTTATGGCCGCGGCCATTGTCTTTGATATTCTTATTCCACGGCATGAAGCCCATTTTTTTGGGGACAAGATACCGGTCTTCTGGTCGGTCTTCGGCCTGATCGGCTGCATCCTGATGATTCGCATCATGAAAGGAATCTCCCACGCCTGGCTGATGAAAAAAGAGGATTATTATGGATAAGTTCGTTCATCCAGCCCTATTTTTTATTTTAGGCGCCTTCCTGATCCCGGTATTAAAGGGCCGGCTCAAACAGATCTATTTATTGCTCATACCGGCGGCCGCCTTCTATACGGTCCTCAACATGAACCTGGGGGTTTATGGGGAGATCAACTATCTGGGGTTTAAGATTATTCTGGGCCGGGTGGACCGGTTGACCATTGTTTTTGCCCATGTCTTCACCCTCATGTCCTTTTTGGGGGTTCTTTACGGTCTCCACGTCAAGGAAGACGCCCAGCATATCGCCTCCTTTTTTTATGTGGGCGGCTCCCTGGGCGTGGTCTTTGCCGGAGACTATCTGACGGTCTTTATCTTCTGGGAGATGATGGCCTTCGCTTCCACCTTCCTGATCTGGTTCCGCCGCGAGGAGGCCTCACTTTCAGCCGGGTTCCGCTATCTCCTGATGCATATCTTCGGCGGTTTGCTCCTTTTGGCCGGCATTTTTTTACATTACCAAAATACCGGCAGTATGGCCTTTGAGCTCGTCCCCAAGGCCAGTGCCGGTTTTGCCGAATATCTGATTTTGGCCGGGTTTGCCTTGAATGCCGCCGTCTTTCCCCTCCATGCCTGGCTGCCCGATGCCTATCCGGAAGCTACAGTGACCGGGGCGGTCTTTATGTGCGCCTTTACTACCAAGACGGCCATCTATGTCCTGGCCCGGGCCTTCCCCGGCTATGATGTCCTGGCCGTGATGGGCACGGTCATGACCGTTTACGGGGTCTGCTACGCCACCATTGAAAACGACATGCGCCGCATCCTTTCCTATCACATCATCAGCCAGGTGGGCTACATGGTGGCCGGAGTCGGGATCGGCACGGAACTGGCCTTAAACGGGGCCTGCGCCCATGCCTATGCCCACATCCTTTACAAGGCCTTGTTGTTTATGGGGGCCGGTTCGGTTCTGATGATGACCGGGACCTCCAAGTTAAATAAATTGGGCGGTCTTTACAAATATATGCCCCTTACCTTGATCTTTTACGTAGTGGGGGGCATCTCCATATCCGGTTTCCCTCTTTTCAGCGGCTTTGTCAGCAAATCCATGATCATTACCGGGGCCGGAGAGTCCCACCATCCGGTGCTGATGGTCCTGATGCTTTTAGCCTCGGTCGGCACCTTCCTTTCGGTGGGATTGAAACTTCCCTATTTCGCCTGGTTTGGAAAAGACTGCGGTCTAAAGCCCAAGGAACCTCCCAAAAATATGCTTTGGGCCATGGGGATAACCTCATTTTTATGCTTTCTGATCGGGGTCTATCCCAAGGTCTTATATGATCTGCTGCCTTTTAAAGAAGCGGCAGCGGAATTTCATCCCTACAATATGCCCCATCTCTCGGAAACGAACCAGATCTTGCTCTTTACCGGATTGGGATTTTTCCTGCTCCTCAAGCGACTCCAGCCGGAAGCCAAGATCAATCTGGATTTCGATTGGTTCTATCGGAAGCTGGTGGATGGTTTTATGTGGTTCGATCAAAGATTCATTCAGGCTTTTGACTTCGGATGGGGGGAACTTTACCGAAGCCTCGCCCTCAAATCCATGATGGCCTTTGCCGGGTTTTTCGCCTGGTTTGACCGCTGGGGCATCGATGGAGTAGTGGATAATGTGGCCTATGGGACCCAGGAGTTCGGCAATCAAATCCGCAAGGTCCAGACCGGAAATATCCAGAATTATCTGGCTGTGGCGCTGTTGGTTATTTTTGCGATCATTGGGATTTATTGGTTTTTATAAAATAAAGGTCTGAGGTGCAAGGTTTTAGGTTTAAGGTAAAATAAGGAAGAACCACCAACCGTAAACCTTATACCGTAAACCTTATACCGTAATTATCAGGGAAATTAACAAACATGGATTTTCTTATTCCCAATCAGCTTAATTATCCGATCTTAAGCACACTTGTTTTCTTACCCCTGGTCGGGGTCTTGGTCCTTTTTATATTGCGAAACGAGACAACGGCCAAAGTCTGGGCTTTGGTCATCAGTATCATTAACCTTGCCCTTTCTCTTCCTCTTTATTTTAATTTTAATATTTCCACCTATAAATACCAGTTTGGAGAACATATACCCTGGATCCCCGGATTTAAAATCAATTATACCTTGGGGGTGGACGGCATCAGCCTCTTTCTGGTCCTGTTAAGCACTCTTCTGACGCCCATTTGTATCCTGGCCTCCTGGAAATACATCGAGAAACGGGTCAAAGAATTTCTGATTTGCCTCCTTGTGATTGAAACCGCTTGTGTCGGAGTTTTCTCGGCCCTGGATTTCGTTCTTTTCTATATTTTCTTTGAGGCCATGCTGGTCCCCATGTATTTATTGATTGCCGTCTGGGGTGGCCCGGCCAAGGTTTATGCTTCGCTCAAGTTCTTTATCTACACCATGGCCGGCAGCGTCTTCCTCATGGTGGCCATGATCGCCTTTTATGTAAAGACCGGCACCTTCAGCATCCCGGAATTAATGACCCATACCTACTCCTTTAACTTTCAATTCTGGGTCTTCCTGGCCATGGGAATCGCTTTCGCCATCAAAGTTCCGATGGCCCCGTTCCATACCTGGTTGCCGGCCGCGCATGTGGAGGCCCCGACCGCCGGCAGTGTCATCCTGGCCAGCGTATTGTTGAAAATGGGGACTTACGGTTTCGTGCGCTTTTGTTTGCCTATCCTCCCCCAGGCCAGTGTCTACTTTGCCCCCTATGTCCTCTGGATCTCCATCATCTCCATCATTTATGGTGGCTATGTCGCCCTGGGGCAAAGCGACATGAAACGGTTGATCGCCTATTCCAGCGTGGCCCACATGGGGTTTGTCACCTTGGGGACCTTTCTCTTCAACAAATCCGGACTGGAAGGGGCCATCCTGCAGATGATCAATCACGGCATCACCACCGGGGCTCTCTTTCTCTGCGTAGGGATCATTTATGAGAGAAGCCACAGCCGGTTGATTACGGTCAACTCCGGGATAAGCAAAATTATGCCCATATACATTGGGTTTTTAGGTTTTTTCAGTCTTTCCTCCATGGCCTTTCCCGGGACTAACAGTTTTGTGGGCGAGCTCCTGGTTTTAATCGGCACCTTTTTGGATAATAAACTGATCGGCGCCGTTGCCATCCCAGGGGTGGTTTTGGCTGCCGCCTATATGCTTCGGTTGCTCCAGAAGATCGCCTGGGGAGGTCAAGGAAACCCATCCTTTAAAGATATGAATATCCGGGAGATCGTTTATCTGGTCCCGCTGGCCATATTCGTCTTGTGGATTGGTTTTTCACCGGGTCCCTTTTTGGATGTCATGCATGCCAGCGTGGACCATCTGGTCCAGCAAGTGCAGGCCGGAAGTGCCCTGGCCTTAGTGAAGTAGGGGATTGAACACTTTATTGTTTAAGTATTTTCATCGGGCTTTGAGCTTCCAGCTTTAAGCATTCTACTGAGGAACGAATCATAATGGATTTCTTGTTATTTT
>NZ_JBTSLF010000224.1:0-3807 GCF_054640775.1 Candidatus Aquicultor sp.
ACAAAGAGCGGATAACCGGCCTGCTGGAGCGCGCCCAACACGCACGCCTCAACCTGCCATCGGCGCTCGGCAAAGGAATCGGCAAGCTCTACGAGCTGTACGTTCCTGTTTCAGACAAACCGGGGGTCATCAGCGATATCACGTTAACGATAGGACAACTTGGGATAAACATCGAAGATATAGAGATATTACATGCAACGGACGTTTCGGGTCAGGTGCGCCTTACCATCCCCGAAAAGGAAAACGCCGATAAAGCGGCGAAAGCCCTATTGGATAAAGGCTACGAGGTCGATGTAAGAACGCAGGAATGATTAGCGATTAGCGAATGGCGATTAGCGAATGTGAGCCTATTCTAGGCGGTAAATATGCAATTAACGGTAGGCAAAGTGAATAGCATAAATGGGACGATAACGGTGCCGGGGGATAAGTCGATTTCGCATAGGTCGATTATGATCGGCGCGCTTGCCGATGGGGTCACGCCGGTTACCGGGTTTTTGGCTGCTGAGGATTGCATAAGCACGATGCGTTGCTTCGAATCGCTCGGGGTCACTATCGAGCGGTTGTCTGAAACAGAACTAAAAATACACGGTGTGGGCTTGAAAGGGTTAAAAGAGCCGGGGGATGTTCTCGATGTCGGCAATTCCGGGACGACCATGCGGATCATGCCGGGGATACTTGCAGGCCAGAACCTTTTTGCGGTGTTAACCGGCGACGCATCAATCCGGCGCAGGCCGACCGGCAGGGTGGTCGAGCCTCTGCGTTTGATGACTGCCGAGATTTGGGGCAGAGAGGACGGCAACTATCCTCCGCTTGCTATTTATGGCTCGCAGCTTGAGGGTATTCAGTACACGCTTCCGGTCGCAAGCGCCCAGGTCAAAACATGCCTTTTGCTTGCAGGGCTGCTGGCCGAGGGCGAGACCGAACTAACCGAGCCTTCACGGTCAAGGGACCATACCGAGCGCATGCTCGAGCTTTTTGGCGCGCATATCGATAGCTTCAACACCACCTATAAAATCAAAGGCGGACAGAAGCTCAAGGCGGCTGCGGTGGATGTTCCCGGCGATATCTCGAGCGCGGCCTTTTTTATAGTCGCGGCGTCCATCGTAAAGAATTCTTCGGTTGTCATCGAGAACGTCGGCGTTAACGAAACACGAACCGGCATACTCGATGTTTTGTACGAGATGGACGCGAATATCCTATTGAGCGATCAAACGGAAATAAGTAACGAGCCCCGGGCGACAATTGAAGTAAAGAGCGCTCAACTTAAGTCGGCTGTTATCGAGGGCGGCCTTATCCCGAGGCTAATCGACGAGATACCGATCATCGCGGTTGCGGCCACCCAGGCCCAAGGCCGCACCGAAATAAGGGATGCGCGTGAACTCAGGGTAAAAGAGAGCGACCGCATCGCCGCTCTTAGTATGGAGCTTCGCAAAATGGGCGCAAACATCGAAGAGCTGGACGACGGCATGATAATCCACGGCCCGACCCCGCTAAAAGGCGCCCGTGTAAACAGCCATGGAGACCACCGGATCGCTATGTCGCTTACGGTTGCCGCCCTAGTAGCCGAAGGCGAGACCGTAATCGAAAACAGCGAGTCTATCGCTATCTCTTATCCCTCATTTGAAGATACGCTGCGGTCGATTATCCGCTAGGTTATTGCTTTTCCTATCAGAAGTGCCTCGCAAAGCGTCTACAACAAAAAACGGCCATCAATCACAAAAACCCCAAAAGCTAATCCGATAGCTATGGAAAATGATATTTGCTACTATTGAACAATGATAATCGCAATAGATGGGCCTGCGGCCTCGGGAAAAAGCACAGTTGCAAAAGAAGTGGCGAAACGGTTGGGGTTTAAGTACGTCGACACCGGTGCCATGTACCGGGCTGTGACCTGGAAGGCCTTAAAAGAAAGAATCGATATCACCAACGAGGATGCGGTTGCCGCTCTTGCACGAAGCGCGCAGATCGATATGGACGGGCTGGATGCGGCGCAGCACCTTATCATACGGATCGACGGCGATGATGTTACGGAGGCGATACGTACGCCAAAAGTGAGCGCAGCCGTATCGACTGTGTCGAAAGTACCTGGCCTGAGGGCTGCGCTTATTAAGAAGCAGCGTTCGTTTGCAACTATCTATCCCGACCTTGTGATGGACGGAAGGGATATCGGAACGGTTGTGTTTCCCGATGCCCAGGTAAAGGTGTTTCTAAAAGCTTCTGCGGTTGAGCGGGCTAAACGCCGCTACCGCGAACTTAAGGAAAAGGGGCACACGCTTGATATATCTGCAGTCGAGCGAGATATCGTAACAAGAGACAAAATCGATTCTACACGAACAACCGGGCCGCTCACGAAGGCGCCGGATGCACGCGCAATCGATACGACGAATAAGACAATCGGCCAGGTGGTACAAGAAATAGTCGATTTAGCAAAGAAAGCATAAAAAGCGATAAGAGGAGCTAAGAGAGCTGAGAAGTCATGTTCTATAAACTGGTCTATATGTTGCTTGTCCTTTTCATGAAAGCCCTTTATAGATTTGAGATTACCGGAAAGCGCAACGTTCCGAAAACCGGCCCGGTAATTATTGCCCCCAACCATATGAGCTACCTCGATCCCATTATGGTCGCACTTGTGACCGGTCAACGGCCCGTTAATTCTATGGGAAAAGCATCGCTTCTGAAAATCCCCGTGTTTGGAAGGTTATTAAGAGCGGTGAATACGTTTCCGGTTAACAGGGGAATTGCGGATAAGGGGGCGATCGTCAAGTCGCTTAAGATATTATCCAACGGCGAAGTGCTGTTGATATTCCCTGAGGGAACGCGGCATAGAGACGGGAAACTGGGAAAGCCGTTTCCGGGCGTATCGTCGATCGCCCTAAAAACCGGGGCGACAATCGTTCCGGTTGGGATAATCGGAACCGATAAAGTGTTGCCGAACGGCAGCAAACTACCGAGGTTCCCCAAGTTAAAAGCGGTAATCGGGGAGCCGATCCAGGTTGAAAAGGTCGCCCCGGCCGGTAGAAAAGAGAGGGAGGCCGAGCTTACGTCACGGTTGATGAGTGAGATCGAAAACCTTATAGCGGGTGGAAAAAGGTGAAAGTTACAACGGCAAAACATGCGGGCTATTGCTATGGAGTTCAGAGGGCGCTGAAGCTTGCGCTCGAAGCAACCGACGGCTCCGAAAAGCCGATTTATACCCTGGGCCCGATTATTCATAACCCCCAGGTCGTCGAGTCTCTCGCACGGCAAGGGGTGAGGGCGGTAAACTCCGTTGACAAGGTCGATGCGGGGACCATTATCATCAGGACCCATGGTGTCGATCCCAAGGTTACCGAGGAAGCGCGTAACCGGGACCTCGAAGTCATAGACGCGACCTGCCCCTTTGTTGCAAAAGCGCAGCAACGGGCGGCAAGTCTCGTCGAAAACGGCTATAAAGTCGTAATAGTGGGCGAGAGAAATCATCCGGAGGTTGCCGGGCTTCTGGCGTTTACCGATAACAAAGCCTTCGTTGTCGAAAATGCGAACGAGCTTAAGAATATCAAAGAAATGGATAGGGTGGGCGTTGTGGTGCAAACAACGCAGTCCATCGAGAACCTGAAGAATATCGTTGAAGGGTTGCTCAGCAAAACGAAAGAACTCAAAGTGTTTAACACGATTTGCAACGCGACCAGCCAGCGGCAGGAGGCGGCGCGTGAACTCTCGGAGATGGTCGACCTTATGCTGGTTGTGGGCGGCAAAAACAGCGCCAACACAACGCGTCTGGCACAGATCTGCAAGGAAAACAATAAGAAGAGCTCTCATATTGAGACC
>NZ_JBTSLF010000225.1:0-3791 GCF_054640775.1 Candidatus Aquicultor sp.
TTATCTCTTTTAGCATAAAGTCCTCGTAGCCGCACTTCTCGGCCGCTTCGTCATCCCAATTAACGGTAAATATCTCACGGTCGACGGCGATGTCGTCGAACGTCGTGATCTTTACGCTATCGCAGGTGACTTCGGCTATCTCATCGTTGTCGAGAAAGATAACGCTTCTCGTGGAGCCGAGGACTGCGGGCACGTCCGAGGCGATAAAGTTCTCGCCCTCGCCGATCCCGAGAATCAACGGGCTGTCCTTTCGGGCGGCGATGATTCTATCCGGCTCGTGCTTGCTGATAACCGCCAGGGCAAACGAGCCCCTAAGTTCCTTTATTGCCGCTTTAACCGCTTCGAGCAGGTTTCCATCGTATTTTTCCTCGACAAGATGGGCGATGACCTCGGTGTCGGTTTCGGAGCCAAACGTATGTCCCCTTGCTTGGAGTTCTTCTTTTAAGGCTATGTAGTTTTCGATGATGCCGTTGTGGACGACGGCCAGGTCCCCCGTACAATCAAGATGTGGATGGGCGTTTTCCTCGGAAGGTTTTCCGTGGGTCGCCCACCGGGTGTGACCGATACCGATCTGCCCCGAGGGGGCTCCGGTAAGGAGGGCGTCCTCAAGCTCTTGCAGCTTACCGAGACGGCGCACAACGCTTATCCCGCCATTTACCACTGCGATTCCTGCGGAGTCATATCCCCTGTATTCCAGGCGTTTAAGACCATTGATCAACATGGGTACGGTATCTCTCTGACCGATACACCCAACTATTCCACACATAGGTTCTCCCTTCTTGAAAGCCGATGATTAATATCACGACATGAACCAGGACATATTAATAGGGTTACTACAATTAGTACTGCAATAGACTGCAATAGGGGATTTTAGAAAAGGCCCCGGCTGAGGCACATCTGTGCCGGTCCTTTGCCACTCTGGCACCGCTTTGTCCCGGGGGTTGCCCTCCGGTTTTGTCAATACCATTACGACCGTGGTCCGCCGAGAGGCATCCGCCGAATGAAACTTTCGATTAACCTCTCCCTCGTCAACTGCCCTAAACTAGGCAGTTCTGGCGCTCGTGTTGTTACCCCTATTCAATTGCCGACAGTTTGTTTAATGCCTCCCTTCGACCAGCGCTTCTTACCATACGTATCACCGTATACCATTATACCCTAATCGGCCTACCGGTCATAGCCGCGATACGGTTTCTCATGTTAGAATCCGATTTCCTGCCGGATGATATTCGCGATATTGTGGGCGATAAAACCCGCGTTGTCGCTGGTATCGCTCTCGACCATAACGCGGATAAGCGGCTCGGTGCCGGATGGTCGCACCAATATCCTGCCCCGGTCTTGAAGCTCGGCTTCGGCCTTTGCGATACCTTCTCTAATAGTCCCGATCTCCTGCCACCCATGTATCCTTTTTACGTTGACGTTAACCAGAACCTGGGGAAGTTTCTCCATGATCTTCTTCAACTCGGAGAGCTTCTTGCCGGTCTGGACCATAACGGACGCAAGCTGCAGAGCGGTTATGATGCCATCACCTGTCGTGGTATGCTCCAGGAATATAATATGGCCGGATTGTTCGCCGCCGATGTTTATGTTTCGCGCAAGCATCTCTTCAAGGACGTAGCGGTCCCCGACCTTGGTCTTAATGGTGTCGATTCCGTGCTTTTTCATGGCGATATCAAAACCCAAATTAGCCATAACCGTCGTAACGACAGTGCTCTCAGGAAGCATGCCGCACTCCTTGAGATGGGTCGCGCAGATAGCCATAATAAAGTCGCCGTCTACTACCTCGCCGTTCTCATCGACCGCGATTACCCTATCGGCATCACCGTCATGCGCAAAACCAACGTTAACATCATGTGACGCCACTATCTCCTGGATGTAATCTACATAGGTCGAACCGCAGCCCAGGTTTATGTTTGTACCATTTGGACTGGTATTTACCGCTTTTACTTCGGCCCCAAGCTGGCGGAAGACAAGTGGCGATACCTGATACGCCGCTCCGTGCCCGCAATCGATCGCCACTTTGAGCCCCTCTAGGCTGCCGGTAACCGTGCTAACAACATGATCGACATAAAGGTCTGCCGCTTTTTCATCGACTCTAACCGTACCGATGCTCGGGCCTGTGGGAAGGTCTTTTTCTGAGTCTAAATTCGCTTGTATATCATCTTCTACCTGGTCGGGTAACTTAAAGCCGTCGGGTCCGAAGAACTTGATGCCGTTATATTCGGCGGGATTATGCGACGCGGAGATCACTACCCCACCGTCGGCTTTAAGGGCTTTGGCAAGATATGCGATGGCTGGGGTCGGTAAAACCCCAACGTTGAGCACATTGGAGCCGACAGAGCAGATACCTGCGGCAAGCGCCGCTTCAAACATGGCCCCCGATATCCTGGTATCTTTTCCTATAATAAAGACCCCGCCCTTACCCTTGCTAAGAACGGTCGCCCCGGCCTGGCCGATTTTAAACGCCAGCTCGGCGGTAAGGTCTTTGTTTGCGATTCCCCGAACGCCGTCGGTTCCAAAAAGCCTCGTCAAATGCCACCTCCAGGCAAGTAATTTTTAACGGTCGCTTTAGTATATCATTTATGGCTTTTCCGTGACAAAGATTCCCAGCTAAGAAGTATACGATTTTGCAATAAAAGGGGACGTCATAGCGGCAAGCATCGCCTCGTAGCCGGGGATAAACGTCATGGCGTCACCGATCCTATATGCGTGTTCGGATTCGGTCACATCGACGACAAGGTGGTCGCTGCTTCTCCTTAAACTCTTCGCTTTTATATCGAGCGGCGTAAGCGCCCCCCGGCAGATATCCTGTAATCCAATCGCGAGAATCACCCTTTTATGCAGGCCGTCGGACTGCTCTGTCGGCTTTTCCTTTATCTCTAGAATCTCCGCCTCCAGGATTATCGCATCCTGATAGGTGTGTGGGATCGGATCAAGGTCCACCGTCTCCTGTCCTAAAAGAATCGCCTCCCCCAGCCTGGCCTGGTTAACGCCGGGAGGCGCCGTTCCAGCCTCTATGAGCTTCCAGATACTCGAGTTGCCGCCGGAGACGATTGGAAGCTCGATATCCAGGCGCTCCCGTAGGTCGGCGGCACTCTCAACCAGAAGCTCAAGCATTGCAGGTGTAGGGGAGACTCCCTGCAAGCAGGCCACGTTCGAGCCGATTCCCCCAAGCCGTATCCACGGAAATCGTAGCGCCTTACGCATAAAGCCAAGGAGGTCACCGGGAAGCACGCCCTCGCGCAGGTCACCGGCCTCGACCATCACTATGACCTTATATTCTTTGCGAAGTGCCGTAGCCGTAGCAGAGAGCCGTTTAATCGTTTCAATCTCGGATACGAGGCACATATCCGTTATCTCGACCGCACGAGGAATCTCCCAGGTCATCGGTTGCCTTAACATCATGCGAGGCGAATTGACATCAAGCAGGCGTTCCAGGTTTTGCAGCCTGGAATCGGCGATAGCGGAAACTCCACCGGCAACCATCGCCCCGGCCACATCAGGGTTCCCCAAACACGCCTTAACAACCCCGACGACCTCAATGCCGTTGGCGTTACAGGTAGACGTAAGCACCCGCGCGTTATGTTGAATTTTAGCGAGATCTATAGAAACAGACGGCTGCAGCAAAAATCACCCCTGGCTTCCCTCTAGTCGCCGGCCACCCAATTATTGATAACGTCTGCATTTCCTAACTGCAGAACCAAGCTCAAATAGAGTGAAGGGCTGGAACCAACCAGCCCCTCCTCATCAAACCGTACGTGAGGTTTTCCCTCATACGGCTTTCCGACATTCTT
>NZ_JBTSLF010000226.1:0-3790 GCF_054640775.1 Candidatus Aquicultor sp.
TTTTATCCCAGTTCAAAAGCCCGATAATCATCATCCTGCTGTTTGCGGCGGTTCTTTCATTTTTCCTCCAGGACCGCGTAACGGCGCTCATTATCATGACGATCATCTTTATCAGCGGTTCCTTAGGGTTCTGGCAGGAGAAGGGCGCGACCGACGCCGTCGAGAAGTTACTTGAGATCGTCGAGGTGAAGACGACGGTTTTACGTGATAGCAAAGAGGTAGATATCCCGATTGACAAGGCGGTTCCCGGTGATATCACGATTTTAACGTCGGGGGATAGTATCCCGGGGGACTGTCTGATACTTGAGTCGAGCGATCTTTATGTCGATGAGGCGACGTTAACCGGTGAGACCTATCCCGTGGAAAAAGAGCCGGGTGTCGTGCCTGCGGATACACCGCTTGCAAAGCGTGGTAACACTCTGTTTATGGGGACGCACGTGGTTAGCGGAAGCGCAAAAGCCATTATCGTGCGCACAGGGAGGAGCACGGAATTCGGTAAGGTCTCCGAGAGCCTGAAACTGCGGCCACCCGAGACCGAGTTCGAACACGGGGTGAAGCATTTCGGGTACTTTTTGCTAGAAGTCACGCTCATGCTGGTGGTTACGATCTTCGCCATTAACGTGTATTTGCACCGACCGGTGCTCGACTCGTTTTTGTTTTCGCTCGCGCTTGCCGTTGGTCTGACACCGCAGCTTTTGCCCGCGATTATCAGCATCAACCTGGCACATGGCGCAAAACGCATGGCGGAGGATAAGGTTATCGTCAAGAGGCTTGAATCCATCGAGAATTTCGGCAGTATGAACGTTCTCTGCTCGGACAAGACGGGTACGCTCACTGAGGGTGTGGTGCGCGTGCACGGGACGCTTGATGTCGAAGGTAATGAGAGCGAGAAGGTATTTCTTTACTCGTACCTCAATGCATTTTATGAGACCAGCTTCATGGACCCGATCGACGAGGCCATCCGCACCCACAAAACGCTTGATCTTACCGGCTATCGAAAGATCGATGAGGTTCCTTACGATTTTATCCGGAAACGTCTAAGCGTGCTCGTCGAGAAGGACGGTACGCATCTAATGGTGACGAAAGGCGCCCTGTCAAATATCCTGGATGTGTGTTCGCAGGCAGAGCTGCCGGACGGTCAGGTCGTCGATATCCATGAGGCCGACGGGCGGATCAAAGAACGTTTCAAGCAGTTCAGCGCCGAGGGTTTTCGCACGCTTGGTGTGTGTTATAAGGATGTGGGGTCGAGCACCGATATCACCAAAGACTCCGAGACCGACCTGTCGTTCATCGGGTTTATTCTGCTCTACGACCCGCCGAAAGAGGGTATCATCGAAACGATCGACCGCCTGAAAGGCCTGGGGGTCGACCTAAAGATTATCACCGGAGATAACGCCCTGGTCGCGGCAAGCGTCAGCAAACAGGTGGGGTTAACACAGCCGCGTATTATCACCGGCACCGAGATTAATCATATGAGCGATGAGGCCTTGTTAAGGAGAATCAACCACACAGAGGTCTTTGCCGAGGTCGAGCCCAACCAGAAGGAGCGCATCCTTCTTGCTTTAAGGAGGGCCGGGAACGTGGTCGGCTACATGGGCGATGGTATCAACGATGGACCGGCACTTCATGCCTCCGATGCGGGGATCTCGGTCGATACTGCGGCGGATGTGGCCAAAGAGGCCGCCGATATCGTCCTGCTGGAAAAAGACCTGAGCGTACTTACGAAAGGCGTTCAGGAGGGGAGAACGACGTTTGCAAATACGCTCAAATACGTGTTCATGGCGACTAGCGCCAATTTCGGCAACATGTTCAGCATGGCCGGGGCATCCCTGTTCTTGCCGTTCTTACCACTGTTGCCGACGCAGATTCTACTGACCAACCTACTGACCGATTTTCCCGAGACGACCATCTCGACGGACCTTGTAGATCGGGAGCTGATCGACCGTCCCCGGCGCTGGAATATCGATTTCATCCGCAAGTTTATGGTGACGTTCGGCCTTTTAAGCTCGGTGTTTGACTACCTCACCTTCGGGGCGCTTCTCTTCATCCTTCACGCCGGGTCGACCGAATTCAGGACCGGTTGGTTTATGGAGTCGGTTATCTCGGCATCGCTCATCGTCCTCGTCATCCGAACGAGAAAACCGTTCTTCGCAAGCAGGCCGAGCCAGTACTTGGCGGCGGCCACGTTACTCATCATTGGCGTAACGATTCTGCTGCCGTTTACTTCATTATCAAAGCTCTTCTCGTTTACTGCGGTACCGCCCGTATTCTTGCTGGTCTTAGGGGGCATCCTTGTCCTCTATATCGCGGGGGCCGAGCTGGCGAAAAGGATATTCTACAAGCATGTCACGTTTTGATTCAAGCCCAACCATTGTTAAAACTACGACAGTAAATTATAGGTTGTTTATCCTGCTACGGTAAAGTAGTATAAAAAGATATCAAACAATCCCCAACACCAAGACCAACCGGAACAAAACTCGTTTACAGGAGTGTTTTATGAATCACCGCGTTGCACGGTCTTTTGTTGCAGTGGTCCTTCTCGTTTTGCTATCGCTAATTCTCTATGGATGCAAGTCTAAAATACCAAAGCAGGCGAAACAGCCCAAGGGGGTTGTGATATCGCCGGTTGTATTTAAATCGAACGGGCACGATGTGTTGTCGTTAAATCCAATCCCGAGGGAGCGTCCCGAACTTGCACTGCTCAAAGTCCGAGAAGAGTCGCTGGATACTGTAACTATCCTTAAGATGTTTGGTTTTAATCCCAAAGAGATAGAGCGGCATGATGCACCCCAGCTTGGCGGCTCTCAGTTTATATTACGTGGGCAGGGCAACGGGCAGAAGTACACCGAATCGATAACTATCCGCCCGCATAACGATATATTGTACCAGCGGGACGGAAAATTCTACGACGGTGATCCCGGCCTTACCGAGGATGAGGCGCGGCAGATGGCGCAGAAGTTTATTCAATCGCACGGCGGCATGCCGGCGGATGCAGTTTTAGATAGCATTACACCATCATTTTACGGATTCATTAAAAACCCGGAGAGCGGCAAGAAAGTCGTTCATCAATACCAGCTTGTTTATGTGAGCGGGAAGAATAAGGACGGCTACTATGTAGATGGCGCGAATCGTATAACGATTGTTATCGACAGCAAGGATGTTATTAGGTACGAGCGGTTTTGGAGACATCCTATGGAATTGACTGGCAAACCACAGCGGGTTATGGCTGCTCAGGATGCTCTATCATCGGCAATCGACGCAATTCTTAATAATCATGTAACGGCGCTCTATTTGCCACCGAAAAGTTTTGTTACCCCGGCGGCATCTCCTGCAATTTCTGCATTTTTTGGAAGCGGCGGCCTCTCGGAAGCCGAAGGATATGCGGATGGTCTGCCGGCTGGGGAGATCAACTTATATAAGATGGAACTCGTTTATTTTAGCCCCACCCCTCGCGTGAGCACCGATACATTGCATCCAGTATGGAAAGTGAATCAGGCTACTACGAACAGTGTTGCTTTTATCGATGCCTATACCGGCAAATTCATCAACGTCGGGACCGAAAAGCGTGAATATTTAGACGAGGCTCGCAAAAATGCGGTCAGGCAGGCCGCTAAGCTTTCCTGGGTGAAGGCGGCCGTCTTGAGAGCAAATCAAACCATAGAAGAATCTCTTGTTCGGATTCCATATCCACTGCAAAATATAGCCGACTATACCTTGGCCGGGGAAAAAGTATGGCCAAGCTTTCCTCGGTCGCTTCCGGTTTACATTAGGGACAACTCAAAAAAGAGCA
>NZ_JBTSLF010000227.1:0-3756 GCF_054640775.1 Candidatus Aquicultor sp.
GTACACCGCCAACCAGGAGAACGTTGTTTTGACGATGGTGGGCGGAAAGGTCTTGTACCGGGATGGAAAGTACAAAACGCTGGAAGAGGCCGAGATCCTTAAGAAAACCGAGCCGATCATCAAAAATCTTAAATTAACTAACGGCGAATAACGTTTCGCCGTGAACTTCTGTGTAAAATACCAAATTTTAACAGGTCAGGCGGTAGATGTACGGGCGAGATAGAGAAGATTTTCACATATTTGTAGTGTTGTTTTGCCTGTAAATGAGCTATACGTTAAAATATTTAGTTGATAGGCGCATGGTAAAGCGTTATATTTTAATTCGATGGATATTTGAATTATGCTTTAGGGCGGAGAAGGGAGGTTAACTCGTTGACAGACGATATCTCAAAGGATAAGGATCAGAATGCTCCCGAGGCGAGCAAGGCTCCAAAGCAAAGCAATAAACCGGCAAAAAAACCTGCTTCGAGTGGCGCGAAAAAGACGGTTGCAAAACCGGTCCCGGCGAACGTAACAAATGAGCTGGGTTTGCCCCAGAAGGTAGATTTCATGTGGACCGTTGCATTTGTGGTGGTAGCGTTTGTTCTTGGCTTTTTCATTAGGGGTCTTTTCTTACCTGCTGATTCAGGAAGTGCAATTTCAACTACAAATAGTATTTCCGGTGACGTCTCTGGTTCGGGCGCAAACGGCGCTGCTCCGGCACTTACGGAGGATCAGCTCAATAGCCAGCTACCGACAGGTCATCCGAATATTAACAATACATCACCACAGACGAGCACTCCCCCTGCTGCCTCAAGCAGTGGTGCAAGTGGCGCACTGGGTAATGTGAAGAGCGATGTGCCGGCGACAGGCGGGCTAGACCCGACCGGCCAATCGGTCGAGGTCACAGACCCGGCTAAGAAGTAGTACTATCTTAAATAAGCAAGAACCTGATATAAGCTAGCAAAATCTAAATGATTTAACGTTTACGAGTTTTTTGGTAAACTTAAAGCGTTGAGCAAGATGTGCTAGATGCAAAAATCGGCAGAAATAGTACGTACTGTTTCTGCCGTACTGCTTAAGCACGCAATATGATTGTAAGGAGTAAAAAAGGTGCTTTTAAACAAACGGAAAGTAAGTGTCGTAACGAAAGTCGGGGCTGTTATTGTTGCGCTTGCTTTTGTAGTGGGCTTGATTTCATTTTCGATGGTGGGATCGGATCCAGGTAACACTGCCGCGCCGCAACAGCAGGTCCAGGAGAAGATCGCTTCTCTCGAGCAGGCTGCTCTGAAGAATCCCAAGAGCGCTGATGCTTGGATCGTCCTTGGAAATGCCTATCAAGATGCGAATTTCTATGATAAGGCCGTGGCAAGTTACGAGAAGGCTTTATCGATCGATCCAAAGAGAACCAATGTGCGGGTCGATATGGCGATCTCGTGCTATGGTCTTGGTCAACTCGAGACGGCGACCGCTCAAGCCAAGAAAGCCATCGAGACTGATCCAAAATTTGCGCCGGCATATTACAACCTGGGGGTCTTCCTTGTTTCGCAAGGCAAGAACCAGGAGGCGCTCGATGCTTATGAGAAGTATGTAAAGCTCGATCCGAACGGGGAGAGGGTTAATGATGCGAGGCAGCAGATCGATACCTTGAGCAAAGCGGTTAATGCCGGGGTCTCGGGCGAACCGGTAGTCGGAACGGGCGGAAGCGATTCCGCAAGCTCGACCGGTGGTAAATAGCGCCGCTTAAGAATCAAGCGGCACGTTGTAGAAGCTCCTTTAATTGCGTTGCGTTTTTTACGGCAAAGCCGTATGCGTCATTATTAAAATATACGAAAACATCTAATCGCCGGTCTAAGAAGCCGGCGATTACTTTTGCCCATTCGGATAGCTCGGTGACCGAGTACTCGGATGCGTAGAGTGCCTGACCCCCGTGCAGCCTAATAAAGATAAAGGGTGCTGTTATCTCGATCACTTCAGGCCACTCCGGCGAGTCTGCAATGCATAGAGCGGCGCCTTTTTCTCCAAGGAGTGTGCAGGCGGCAGGGGTAAACCACGACTCATGGCGAAACTCGAATGCATACCGGTACTCATCGGGCAGAATCGATAAAAACGTGGCCAGCCGTTCGAGATTCGCGTGCCAGGTGGCGGGAAATTGGAATAGAATCGGCCCCAGTTTTTCGCCAAGACCTGTGGCGTTCTCTATAAATCTCTGCCATGCATCACCGGCATCTTTAAGTTTCTTTACGTGTGTCAGATACCGGTTCGCTTTGACTGCGAACACGAAACCGGGTGGCGTTGTTTCGCGCCATGACTCAAACGTCTCCCGTTTGGGCAGCCGGTAAAACGAGTTGTTTACCTCGACCGTCGAAAATCGCTTCGCATAAAATGCCAGCCACTCACGACTCGATAAAGAGGCCGGGTACACTATCCCTTTCCAATGCTTGTAGCTCCACCCGGAGGTCCCGATATAAAGGTGCCGTGCGGTGTCAGCGTCGAGTATCCCCATATGTTTTTCTTTCCTTAGTTTAACCACCTCGTAACCGGGGGTAAAATCTACCTGCCTGTTATAGTGTCGTAGAACCGTTAGGAGAACTCTTGTATAAGATCGGAATAGTCACAGCCCAGTTTGAAGTCGACCCGACCAGCCATGATCTTTTCGAAGCCGCACAACACGTCGCCAACACTCAAGTCGTTGACCCAATCCAGTTCTCGGTTGAGCTCAACGGCAAGCACGTGATCAAGATAGGCAAGGTTCAAGCCGGTGAGTTTGACGCCCTGGTTATCCGGGGCCTAAATTTTAGCGGTGAGACCGATTTCCAGTTTGAGGTGTTCGAGCAGCTTGACAGGGAAGGTGTCGTTGTCATTAATTCCCCTGCGGCCTTGCAGGTCGCGGAGAGCAAGTTCCTCACGAGCTTTATCCTTCAGGAAAAGGGATTCCGGGTTCCGCAGAGCCTTATAGTGCAAGAAATAGATCAGGAACTGAATGATGCCAAGGAATTTCTCAGCCATCATGAGGACACCGTCGCAAAGCCGCTCTATGGGTTTCAGGGTTACGGGGTAATACGGGTTAAGCGTAGCGAGAAAGATGCTATCCCGCGCATAAAACGCCTCTTGAGCGAGTTTAAGTGTATTTGCCTGCAGAAATATATCCCAAACCCGGGGCGCGATATTCGTGCCTTTGTCGTCGGGAATGAGGTGGTCGCCTCTATCTACCGTCTGGCCAAGGTGGGCCGGTGGAAGACGAACATTAGGGCCGGTGCCCAGGCAGAGCGTTGTGAGCTTACGGAGGCGCAACGCATGATGGCGATCAAGGCCAGCCGGGACCTCGGTCTTGATTATACCGGCGTTGATATTATCGAGAGCCCCGACGGTGATTACATCCTTGAGGTCAACGGGGCACCAGCGTGGCATGGCATTATAGAAGCCACGGGACGCAATGTCGCCGAGGATATAATTCATCACATCATTCATAGGCTAGAGCGCAGAGCTGGTTAGCTGATGTTTAAAGATTTACGAAGTGGGTAACTGTTTAAAGGTGAAAATTTTAATAATTTGGCGATTGATTGGTGGAGTTTGAGGGTACAAATAAGTACGGGGAATATATATACATCCGGCCGGCATAAAGCCGGCAATGGGAGGTGAAATAGGTGGCTCAGGAAAAAGGCAAAATGACAGTCAGTGAAGCGGGACGTAAGGGTGGTCAAACTACTTCAAAGAAATACGGTCCCGAATTCTACGAGAAGATCGGCGAAAAAGGCGGAGAGACCACCTCAAAGA
>NZ_JBTSLF010000228.1:0-3756 GCF_054640775.1 Candidatus Aquicultor sp.
TGGAGACCAGCGCGGCATCCACGTTCCAAAACCAGTCGTCGTAACCGTCATCGTTCGGGCGTTCCTCGCCCTCCCACGCTTGGTGCGACCAATAGTCGTCGTCCAAGTCAGCCACGACTCGCTGACCGTTGGCGTGGGCCCGGTCGGTCCACTCCTGGGTCCACTCGCGGATCGGGCGCAGAACGATCAAGTCAGGGGTGATGACCATTTCGTTGGGGGTGATGAAGGACAGTGGCCCGCTCTCATCCTCGGTGGCCATGCGGTCACACACAGCGGTCCCCCATCCGAACTCGCGATTGAGCAGTGCAGCCGGCCGCGTCGCTCGGTAGTATTCCCCGCCCATCAAAGGCTGACGGGCACACAGATAGGCGACGTTCACAGCGGATCGGAGCGGGTCAGGATGATCGGGCTACGGGGGTCGCGGTTCACAATGAGGAAGCCGTAGGGCAAGTCCCCGAGAGCGTCCATCGCCCCGCGAATCTCGGGAGCCGATCGACCCATCATCTCAGAGATCCGGTTCACCGCGTCCCGGTCTCGGGTGTAGCCAACGCCGAGCCATGTGGCTTGGTCGCTCGTCTCACGCGGTTGCCCACTCACGCGCTGCATGTCGGTCATCACCGAAACGCCGACGTCACGGGCGAGGAGCAGCAACTCTTCGATGTCGTCCCACAGAGCGCCGAACTTAGGGTGCATGAGAATCTTGGCGTCGGTGGCAAGAATGGTCCACCCACCTTCTAGCTGCACGTCAGCGAGGATCTGCTTGCACAGGGCGTAGCGCTTTAACTTCCCGTTCACCGACTTATCGGTTGAGCCGACGATGCGGCGAAAGGGCTTGCCATCGGCAATGTCCTGACGGTCCTGGGGCGTGGGGGGCCACTTGGTCAGTCGCTCCCACTTCAACTTCTTGAGCGTGACGTCGCCGCCCTTGGTGTCAAAGGCGAGGACGTACTTCCTCGTGCTGGCTATCCCCGCAGCGAGAGTGGACTTGCCTCCTCCGGTCGGAACGATGAAGGCCCAGTGTTCACCGGGCTTCCACTCCTCCGCCATCCTCTTCTTGAAGTCGGGCCACTGCAACGCCTCAATTTCAGATGTTCTCGCCATCGCCTTCCTTCGGCTGTGGTCCGTAGAGAAGGTCGGTCAGCATGAGGCCAATGGGGTCAGTGGTGTTGGCGTAGCGCGGGTCCACTTCGCCCAGGCGAGACAGTGCCTCTACCGCCTTCTTCTCCCGCGCCTTCTTCTTCATCAGGGTAGGGATGGAGGCAATGAGAACGTCAACCGTTGCCTCACGCAGATCATCCTCGAGCATGGGAAGAAGGTCAGGCTTGGCCGAGACCACCGCAAAGAGAATCGGGAACGAGAGAACGCCGCCGAGCCGGTCCCACTTGTCAGCGGCCTTGGCAAAGGGCTGGATAACCTTGTCAACGATCGTCCCCGCCACCACTTCATCAATTGCCTGTCCCGTGGCCGGCGCGGAGAACACGAGGGCCCGGCTCATGGCCGGGTTGACTGACCCCAACATACGAGCGGCGCGACCGATGTTGTCAGACAGTGAGTCCGCCGCAGAGATCCGCTTAGAGCTGACGACCGTGGCCTTCTTGACCGGAGCCTTCTTGGGCGTCGGCTTCTTCTCCGCTGACTTCTTGGCCGGGGCAACCTTGGCAGCCTTCCACTCCTCGGCGTGCTTGGCCTTCTCATGACGGCCTCGAGCGAACCACCGAGCCCCGCCTTCAAAGACCTCGGGGCAGTAATGGCAGGTTACGGACGGCGCGGAAGTAGTCGGTGCAGCCGACGGCGCACGCTCGCTCTCAGAAACGATCTCCTCGCCAAGATCTATGTCAACCACACTCATTCCGTCTCTTCTTCCTCTTTGGCAGGTTCGATCTCGTCTTTGGCGGGTTCTACCTGATTCTCTTCTTCGTCACAATCTTCACAGGGAGATCCCCACTTGGCGATGAGCTCGCGCTGGGCGTTCATGGACACTACAAAGCCGACGCCCAAAAGGACTGCGCCCACGGCCAACTTGATAAAGGGGTTCTTCACGACTTGCCCCAGATCCATCCCTCGACCTTGCGAACATGCTTGGTGCCCGGGGCCTCCTCGGTCGCCTTCTTCTCTTCCTTCTTCTCCTCGGGGGCCTTGGCCAAGAAGTCTTCGATGGCCTTTTGGACGATCCCGCGAGTGTGCTCTTCCTCGTCCCGGGCGGTCATCCGCTTGGGCGGTTCCTTCTCCTCTTCGACCTCAGTCTCTTCGGACTTGCCGGGGAGGATCTTCTCAAGGACTTCCTTCACGGCCTCGAAGAGTTCGCTCTTCTTAACGACTTCCTCGCCCTCGGGCTTGGTCTCGGGCTCTTCCACCTTGGTCTCAGGCGGCTCCTTACTTTTCGCAACGGCCATAAGTCCTGTCTCCTTTTCCGGCTGCTGGGTGGTATCGTACCACTGTGAACCTCTCTAATGGACAATCCGGGGTCAGCATTGACACCGAGGGTGACAACATCATCCGCAGCGCCGTTCTTGCGAACCTCGCGGTTGAGGCTCTGGTCACGCTGACCGCCCTCGCCCTAATGTTACGCTCCACAGGGATGGGATCGGCACTGGTGAAGAAGTTGAAGAGCGATTACGTGAAGTGGCGCAACCGGACCTTTGGCCCTCCGCCTCCCAGTGAAGAGGACATCAAGCGCTACGAGAAGTTGACGGTCATCGAAGCAACGAGAATTCTAAGGCAGGCGGAATCATGAGCATGGGTGCAGAAGTAGACGCCGAGGTTGACCTTGGCCCGTTGGTGTTGGAGTCCATCGTTGGCCTCAAGGCATCGTTCGATTCAGTAGCCAAGGAACTCAGGAAGGCCCGTGAAGCAGAGGACGCCTACCAGTACGGCGCGATTGAGGTTCCCCTACGTCAGAGCGCCACGAGTGCGGCGTCGGGGAGTCTTCTCATGGATATGGGTGGTCCGGCCTACGGCAGAGAATGGCAGGTCAAGCGGCTCACTATCGGCGGAGCACTGTGGACTAACACTGTCGCGGGAACTTCACTGGTTCTCGTCAGCCCGTCGAGTGGTCAACTCCTTCCTTCGACTACCGACATAGCTGACCAGGCGGCGGCTCTACCCAGTGTCGCGTACTACTCGGCTCGGCAGTTGGTTGTCCGTCATCCGAGTCACCTCTACGTCATCATCCTGACCCCAACGGCCACGACGCAGTACGCCGTTGGTGGCGAGGCCACTGACCTTCCCGACCGGCGCATACCTATCAGGACCATTGACTGATGTCAGGATTTCCCCGAGTTGATCCGTTAAATCTCCCCCTCTCCGGTGGCACGATGACCGGGCCCATCGTCGGCTTCGAGGACAAGGGTGGGCAGGTCTTTAACGTCAAGGCGTATGGGGCCAAGGGCGACGGGGTAACTGACGACGCGGCGGCGATCAATGCAGCGATAACAGCAGCCACGGCGGTCGGGGGGATCGTGTTCTTGCCACCGGGAACCTATTACATTACCTCCGCCATTCTTAATGTTAACGCGCCGTGCAATATCGTAGGGGCAAACCGCGAGTCGACAATCATCATGGTCAACAATGGTCTAGGTGGCATCGGTATTAACGGCACGGGTCACGGGTCGGGAACCGCTGACCACTGCACAGTAAGCGACCTTACCATTGACACTGCTACTCATGCGGTAAATGGGGCTTGCATCGCTATTCAGGCTAACTACACCACTTTAAGGAATCTCATCATTAAGGGCAGCGGTCTAATCTTTGCTATTT
>NZ_JBTSLF010000229.1:0-3736 GCF_054640775.1 Candidatus Aquicultor sp.
CTCGCGGAGATGTCGACATATGCCAGCACGCTTCGCTCGATAAGCTCCGGCCGTGGCGCATATCACATGGAGTTCGACCACTATGAAGAGGTTCCGGCCGACACAGCAAAGAAGATCATCGAGCAGTACGAAAAAGAGCGCGCTGCCGGTTCGTAGCAAGTACACAAATGAAATCAAAGAGGCGGTTATTAAACTGCCTCTTTTTTTGTTGCCGGCGGGACTCATCACCGGCGAGCAATTAACTAAAATCGCTGAGCTGGTAAACCAGGGAGCCTGCATAGAGGCTTTCAATAGTACCGAAACTCACCTTATTGGTTGTTCCCTTCTTTGCACTGCTCTTACTATCATCCGGCTGCGCGAGCACGTCGGCGGCCGCGGGAACATCAAATACCGGCGACTTTAAGAACTCAGTCACCGTCTCGGGGGAGGGCAAACTTTACGCACCTTCCGATGAGGCCTCGCTCACGTTTGCCGTACACACAGTACGAAACACGGCAACCCGCGCCATGAGCAACAATAGCACCGCCATGTCCAACGTTATCAACGCCCTCCACTCGCGAGGACTGACCGATGACGAGGTAAAAACAGGCAATATCTCCCTCTACCCCCAACAGGACTGGCATGAGGGCAGGGCGCCCAAAATCATAAGTTATACAGCCGAGAATAGAGTGATCGTGCGAACGAAAAAACTGGATAAGCTCGGCGGGATAATCGACGCCGGGACAAACGCGGGCGCGACCGAAGTCTCTGAATTACGGTTCCAGCTCAGCGAGGATAGCAAGGTCAGGCAGGATGCTTTAAAAAGCGCCGTGCGCAATGCCCGCGCAAAAGCCGAAGCACTCGCAAAAGAAGCCGGCGTGGGCATCGGGAAAGCCATCATAATCAGCGAAGGTCTACAACCGGGCCAACCTATCCCCTATGGCAATGACCTGCTCATGCGCGGCCTTCCAGAAAACGCAAAAGCCATGGCCCCACCCGTTATGCCCCAGGATATCCTGGTAACCGCTAACGTTAGCGTATCATTTGAGATGAACTAGGAGCTGAATCGCTGACCTATGACAAACGCAAAGGCTATGCACTTTTCGCATAGCCTTTTTCCTTATCACTATAGATTGTTTATGATACTCTAGCCAATGTTCCAGATTTGGTACACCGGCGGTTTCTGTCAGCTACTTACCCCTGCTGTTATGCTATAACGTGTGTTCACTATTAGTTTACAACCGGCCTAACAGATATTGTTACCAGTCGCCGCTGGCGCCGCCGCCGCCTGAGCCGCCGCCGCCGAAACCGCCGAAACCGCCGCCTCTACCACCAGAGCCGCCGGGACCCCAGCCGCCGCCGGCCCACCACGGGATCGGGGTTATTACGTTCCGATTGCCGGGGTGCTCCTTGCGCGCCCCATATGCTCTCGATACGACAAAATCAAACAAGAGGCCCACAGGAACGAGAACGGCGATGGCGATAACCCCCGCTATCACTGAGAACAGCATTACGGCAAGCCCGGCCACACCCCCCACAACTCCGCCAAGCCACCAACTTTTAGTACGCCCGAGAACAGACACAAGCCATTGAAACACACCAAGGAGCAGGAAGAATCCGAAATATATCAGGCCGCTGAAGTTACGACCACGGTGTTTGACGCCCTGCGCCGGCTGCGGATCTGCCGCGGGCACGGCTTCCCCCGCGAGGGTTTTAGTGATAGCATCGACACCGGCGATCACACCCTGGTCGTACTCATTTGCTTTAAACTTTGGCGTGATAACGTTATTGATAATACTGTAGGATCGGGCATCGGTCAGGTCGGGCTCAAGGCCGTATCCTACCTCGATCCTTACCTTGCGCTCATCCTTTGCGATGAGCAATAACACACCGTTATCCTTACCCTTCTTACCGATTTTCCACTTCTCAAAAAGCCGCACGGCAAAGTCGTCAACGGTTGTTCCCTGCAAGTCTTTTACAGTTACAACCGCGATTTCATTCCCCGATTGTTTCTCATATCCGCTAAGCTTACCGTTAAGCTCATCGACCGTCCCGGATGACAACATGCCGGCAAAATCGTTTACATAACCTGCCGGCTGCGGCAGCTTAAGATCGGCAAACGCCGGACTGACGCCGAACGCTACTGCTGCGACAAACAGGACGGCAAGAACGGTAAGCAGCGATTTTTTTCGTATCATAGATAACGCCTAATTTCCTAAATCTACTTTTGGGGCCTTCTCGGCACCCGCTTCGCTCTTAAACAACGGCTTCTCACTAAATCCAAACATCCCGGCGAACAACGCGCCCGGAACGCGACTAATGCTGGTATTGTACTCGGTCGCCACCTCGTTATACCGGCGACGCTCCACCGATACGCGATTTTCAGTTCCTTCAAGCTGCGCCATCAATTGCTGGACCGTATCGTTTGATTTAAGCTGCGGATAATTCTCCATGATAACCAGAAGACGACTCAATGCGGATTCGATCTGGTTAGTCGCTTTTACCTTCTCTGTCGCGGTCTGAGCCCCGGAATAGCGGGTTCTTGCTTCGGCGATCGCTCCAAAGACTTTTTGCTCCTGTTTCAAGGTGCCCTTAGTTGCTGCGACAAGGTTGGGTATTAAGTCAAACCTTCGCTGATACTGCGTCTCGACCTGCGCCCACTGGTTATCAACGGCCTTGCTCTTGGTTACGAACGAGTTGTAATACCCACCCAGAATAGCACCAAGACCGACAAGCAGCAGTACGAGGACGCCTACTACGATGAGACCTTTTCTCATTTTTATTCATTCTCCTTTTCGGGAAGTTGCGTACAAAAAGCGCCCTCGGCACCGTTCTCGATACCTTCCGGCACTTATTACTCAATGTTTGCGCGAATCTTGAACATATATCTGTATAAATCAAAGAATTATGACGGTTGAGCCTTTTCCTGTCGTGCTCAGGACAGAACATTTTAACGTCGTGCTCAGGACTAAAATTCTTTACCTTCGCAGCAATGCGCTACGGCACGAAGCATATATCTTCTTCTAGTCAACAGGCGCACCTCCTTGCTTAAGATATGGTCTATTGGTTTATGTGCTTGAATTATCTGAATCGCTAAAAAGATCGGAACAACATGAGAACCCGCTAAGATACTTCGTACAACAACTCCTCAGTTTATGTCCGTTAAGCGAATAAAACACCTGCTGTCCTTCTCTCGTCGCTAGAACCAATCCCGCATGTCGCAGTAATGCCAGATGCTTGGAAACGGTTGGCTGGGATATATCTAGTCCATGCACAAGATCGCCAACACACATCTTCTCTCTTTTCTCAAGCAAAGACAAGATTTTATGGCGGGTCGGATCTGACATCGCCTGGAAGAATAGTATTTTCAATCCCATCTGGTCCATGCTGGCTCCTATAATCTTATGCATATATGCCAATATGGGAATATCTTATCACGGGGTAAGGTGGCTGTCAATTACTTTATGAGTAATGGCTTGCTGGATATTTGTGGGTGCCGCTTGGATTATTATGCGTATCTTTACGCGGCTTCGAAAACCTCGTAGACATCGTTATGGTTGGGAAGCGCCGCTATCGTCCCATAGGCGGTCATTTTTAAGGCGGCCATGATGTTTCCAAGCCGTGCAGCTTGGTATATATCGAATCCCCTGGTTAATCCATGAAGAAATGCACCGCAAAATGCGTCACCGGAACCGGTACTGTCAACGATTCCGCCTACGGTAAACGCCGCAACGTTGCCGATGACCCCCGAGTGCCT
>NZ_JBTSLF010000230.1:0-3734 GCF_054640775.1 Candidatus Aquicultor sp.
ATCCGTCATTCTTTCCAAAAAATGATCCGCTTGGTCAGGGACCTGTCCAAAAAATCAGGCAAGCAGGTGGATTTGAAATTATCTGGAGAAGAGACTGAAATTGACAGGAATATGGTCGATACCCTCTATGATCCTTTGGTGCATATGATCCGAAATTCAATGGATCACGGGATTGAATCTCCTCAAAAACGAAAGGAATCGGGTAAACCGGAAATCGGGGAGATTTCTTTGAGGGCCTACCAAAAAGGGGGAAATATCGTTATTGAAATTGAAGATAACGGGCAGGGACTGAACAGGGGGAAAATACTGGCTAAGGCCAGAGAGCGAAAAATAATTTTGGAAGAAAATTCATTGACAGACTTCCAGATTGACAACCTTATCTTTGAACCGGGATTTTCAACAGCGGAAAAGATCACTGATGTCTCCGGCCGCGGGGTGGGCATGGATGTGGTCAAGAGAGTCATTGAGAAAATAAGGGGGAAAATTGAGATCTATTCCATAGAGGGAAAAGGCTGTCGATTTGTCATCCGTGTCCCTTTGACCCTGGCCATTATGGACGGGATCTTAGTCAAAATAGGACAAGAGCGTTTTATCATCCCGACGGTAACAATAAAAGAAACCTTAAGGCCTGCCCCTGAAGATGTCTTTACCGTAGGAAAGAAAGAAGAAATGGTCAAGGTGAGAAATTCTTTGTTGCCCTTGATACGGCTGAATAATCTATTAAATATCCAAACCCATGACCAAAAACCTTGGGAGGGGCTGGTGGTTGTGGTTGAAAATGACGGGATTCAAAAAGGCCTCATGGTGGACGACCTTCTGGGGAAGCAGGAGGTGGTCATTAAAAATCTAGGAGAAAAGTTGAAGACCGTCAAGGGAGTGGCCGGTGGGGCGATTCTGGGAGATGGCCAGATCAGCCTGATACTGGATGTAAACGGAATATTTGAAATATATCGTGGGAAAACAACAAGAAATGAATGATCAAAAGATCAAGGTTCTGGTGGTGGATGATTCGGCCATTGTCCGGAAGATTTTTTCTGAGGAATTGTCCAAGGAGGCAGATATCGAAGTGGTGGGTACAGCCCCTGACCCTTTCATCGCCCGTGATAAAATCGTAAAGCTGAAACCGGATGTGATCACCCTGGACATTGAAATGCCGAGGATGGACGGTTTGACCTTCCTGAAAAAATTGATGAAATATTATCCACTGCCGGTCATCATCGTCAGCTCCTTGACCCCCAAGGGCAGTGCCATGGCTGTGGAAGCCATTGAATATGGGGCTATCGAAGTTTTGGCCAAACCGGGGGGGGCTTATTCCGTCGGCGATATGTGTATCCATCTCAAAGAGAAAATTAGAGCCGCCTCCCGGGTGAATATGAAAAGGAAACCTCTCCCAGCTTCTGGACCTCAGATTAAGACCATTACTCATTCCTTAAAAGAAACCACTCAAAAAGTCATTGCTATCGGGGCCTCGACCGGAGGCACAGAAGCCCTAAAGGAAATTTTGATCGATATGCCCCAGAATTCCCCAGGAATTGTGATTGTCCAGCACATGCCGGCCAATTTTACTACGGCCTTTGCCGAAAGATTAAATCAAATCTGCAAAATCGAAGTTAAGGAAGCTGAAGACGGGGATTCGGTGATTAATGGCCGGGCTTTGATTGCTCCGGGAAATTTTCATATGCTTATTCGCCGTAACGGGGCTAAATATTATGTCAATGTCAAAGATGGACCTCTGGTGCACCACCAGAGACCGGCTGTGGATGTCCTTTTTAATTCCGTGGCTCAATATGTCGGCAATAATGCCGTCGGAGTCATTCTGACCGGGATGGGAGCTGATGGGGCTCAAGGGTTGTTGGCCATGAAAGGGGCCGGGGCCGGCACCCTGGTTCAGGACGAAGCCAGTTGTATCGTTTACGGCATGCCGAAGGAAGCCGTAAAAATCGGAGCGGCCGACAAAATCGTTTCCTTGGATCGGATGACCCAGGAAATTGTCAACCAAATAAACCGGTCTTAGTTTTTTTTTTGAAAACAACCGATCAACTCGATTTTTTTTCTTCAGACTTCAGATCCTATACCGACTTTTGGGGAAGGGAGAAAAATGAAATAACCCACCTGTCCGGTCTACAGAAAGTTGTTATTGAATCCGTGCCAAAGGAATTATTTTTGAATTCATCAAGAACCGCTTAAGAAATTTCTATTTTCTCCGATATAGCTGAAAAGGGAGTTTTCTTTGAAAGAAGAATCAGAACCAGTGAAAAATCGGGATCTTTAATCATCAAAAAAGCCGTTGGTTTTTCAAGGGTAAAAACGAATAGAGAGGATCGAAAGAAAGATTGAAAATGAAAAACATGAAACTCAGCATGAAGTTGATCGGGGGATTTGGGACAGTGGCTTTAATCACCTTGATTGTGGGCTTTATCGGCTGGATCGGAGTATCCAACTCGGCAGACACTTCCCGAAAATTGAATAATTCCCAAAATCTGACCAAGGAGGTCTTGCAGCGGGAAGTGGACCATCTGAACTGGGCCAGAAAGGTAGGACAATTTCAAAGAAATGAAAATGCCACCGAAATCGAAGTAGAAAAAGATGAGCATCAATGTGGGTTTGGAAAATGGTACTACGGAGAAGATCGGAAGGCAGCTGAGGCCGATATCCCGGGTCTAAAGGAAATATTGGTTCAAATGGAAGAACCCCATCGAAGACTGCATCAATCCGCTCAGGAATTGGAAAAAATATTAAAAAAAGGAAAAGAGTTTAGAAAAGAGGCCCTGGCTTTTTATCAAACCGAAACCCAGGGCACTCTGAATAATATCCAAAAATTCTTTGCCGAGGTTCGATCGAAGGTGGAACAAAAGATCGCCGATTCATCCAAACAAGCCGAAAATCAGGCCACCCGTGTTAAATGGATTTCCGTGCTGGCGATGATTGCCGGTTTCATTATCGCTATAACCCTGGGCTTTTTTTTCAGCCGGTCCATTACACGGCCGATATGTTCAGTGGCCGATGGTCTGAATGAAGGGGCCGAGCAGGTGGCCTCAGCCTCCTCTCAGGTGGCCTCGGCCAGCCAGTCTCTGGCTGAAGGGGCTTCGGAACAGGCTGCCGGTCTGGAAGAAACCTCTTCTTCCATGGAAGAGATGGCCTCCATGACCAGACAGAATGCCGACAATGCCAATCAGGCCAATACCCTGATGAAAGATACCGGCCAAGTGGTGAACGAGGCCAACCAGTCCATGAAGGAATTGACCGAATCCATGAAAGGGATATCCTCCGCCGGTGAGGAAACCAGCAAGATCGTTAAGACCATCGATGAAATCGCCTTTCAGACCAATCTGCTGGCTTTGAACGCCGCCGTGGAGGCGGCCCGGGCCGGGGAAGCCGGGGCCGGGTTTGCCGTGGTGGCCGATGAGGTCCGCAATCTGTCCATGCGGGCCGCCGAAGCGGCCAAGAATACAGCTAATCTGATTGAAGATACGGTCAAAAAGGTCAAAAGCGGTTCGGATATTGTGCTCAAAACCAACGATGCCTTTGAAAGGGTGTCTATCGGGGCCCGGAAAGCGGCTGGTCTGGTCGGGGAAATTGCTGCGGCCTCCAATGAGCAGGCCCGGGGCATCGAACAAATCAACAAAGCGGTCATGGAAATGGATCGGGTTATCCAGAAGAATGCCTCCAGTGCCGAGGAATCCGCTTCGGCCTCGGAAGAGATGAACGCCCAAGCCGAACACATGAAACAGTTT
>NZ_JBTSLF010000231.1:0-3664 GCF_054640775.1 Candidatus Aquicultor sp.
TCTTATCCTGTTGCCTGTTACATCGTAGGAGTAAACCTGTGCCTGTCCGCCGGTTGTGTAAACTGTAACCGGCAGGTTGTCTGTATCGTAAATAATAAACGCTATGCCTCTTGAGGCATCAGAAAGGACATTGCCATTGTCGTCATAAGTATAAGCAGTGTTAAGCGTACCGCTGAGTGAGGTAAGTCTGCTTGAGTTGGAGTTATAATGATAAACAAGATTATCCTGCGCTGTTCCGCCGCTGCCGTAACGAAGCAAAGAGGTAATGTTGCCTATTTTGTCATAGGTGTAACTTTTACAGTCATAGGCATTGGTTGTTGCCCAGCCGCCCGAGTAATAACCGAAGTCTGCTTTAGTTAAACGGTTTGTTTTATCATAGTCATAACTCCATCCTACCAACGGAGTACTTGAATAATTTACGCCCATATTGTACATCTGCCAGCTTATGTTACCGTTGTACTGTGCGGTTGCGCCTTGTGAAGCGCCAATATTGCTTATTTCGTCATACCCAATAACTTCGCCAAATTTATCCACATAAGCAACACCGGAACCACCGGGTCCATCGTGCCCGGGATCCTGCGACGTGTTTAAATTTTGCTGGTTTATCATTGTCAACCAATCGCGCGAGTTGTATGTATAATCAACTCCCTGAGATGCTGCGAGTTGAAGTCTTTTAACCTTTCCGTTTGCCAGGTATGTATAAAGCCCTTCCTGAGTTGATCCGCTCATATTAGAATTGGGGCTTGTATTAACAGTTTGCAATCTACCAGCTTTATCGTAAGTGTATGAAGTATAATATGGCGAACTGCTGCCATCATAATCGTAATACCCTTTCTGTGTAATGTTTCCCTGCCAGTCGTAGGAATATGTCAGCTTTTTATTATACCAGCCAAGGCTATAATGGTTTACCCACATATTAAGCCAAAGCGTTTGTAGTTTCCGTCCAAAATTGACCAGTTATTCCGCCGAAAATTGACCACTAAAATCTATTAACAGTAATAACTTTCTTCTTCACATTAAGTGAATTATTTAATAACCAAGAAGAAAGGAAATTTAGGTGATCACTATGGAAGATTGGGTTACAATAAAAAACCTGAAAACAAAACAACCGGGCAAAAGTAACAGGGCGATAGCCCGGGAACTGGGGATAAGTCATAATACAGTAAAGACAGCTCTGGAAAAGAATGAAGTTCCAGAGTATCGTCGTCAGGGATCAAGTCAGGCAGAACTTGAGGCGTTCAATGAAGTACTGATTGAAATGCTGACGGTAAAGAAGTTCAAGGGATCAAGAATATTTAACGAGTTAAAGTCAAAGGGATACAAGGGAGGAAGGACATCACTATATCTTTATCTTTCTAGAATAAGACCAACAGAGCAAAAGTTTTTCACTCCATATGAAACAGGACCGGGAGAACAGGCGCAGTTTGACTGGAGCCCATATAGTGTAATGATTGGCGGGAATCTCACCATAATTTATGTTTACTCATATATAAACTCATTCAGCCGATATCAGATATTGGAAGTGTCCTTAAGTCAAAACCAGGGTGCAATCCTGGAAGCTTTGGAGAGTTCCATAATTGAATCTTCTGGTTTGTGCCAAAGACTTCAGACAGATAATGCAAAATCATTTGTAATAAACGCATCCAGGAATAACTTCAAATGGAATCCCCGTTATCTTAACTTCTGTGCTCATTATGGATTTATGCCAACCAGAAGCTTGCCCGGGCATCCCTGGAGTAAAGGGAAAGTAGAAAAACCCTTCAGTTATTTAGAGAACCATTTTATAGCAGGCAATAGTTTTGAAGACTTCTTCGATCTTCAGAGGAAGTTGAAAAATTTTCAGGAAGAAAACAACAGACGCATACACTCGGTTACCAAATCAGCACCAGCAGAGTTATTTGAACAAGAGAAACTATCACTGCTTTCACTTCCGGAGACAAGATATGTGGGAATAAAGGAGGATAACCGGAAAGCTTCAAATGATTGTCTGCTATCATATAATGGTTCCCGGTACTCAGTCCCCTGGATGTTTGCCGGTAAATGGGTATGGATAAAAATATCCAAAGGTTACTATCTGCAAATTTACTCACAGGCAAACAAACTAATCGCTACTCATGAGATTACTACGAAGAAAGCAATAGTAGTTATAAACAAGGACCATTATAAGAGCTTCAAATCATTTAGGGGTAGTTTTGAAAACTTAAAACTGAAGTTCCTTGAGATCTTTCCAGGTCAGGAAATGTTCATAGAGAAAATAAAGGCGCAGAAAAGAATAAATGTTACGAGCCATCTTCACCAGATAATATCATTATCAAAGCTCTACATAAGGGATGACTTCCTGGAGGCTCTGAATAAATGCATGGAGTATAATGTATTTAGTCATTCATTTGTCTCGGGTTATCTGGAAAAGAATCATAAACAATCATTCAAGATAGAGCCGGTAGAGACAAAGACCGAACTGCCAAAGGAAAATGTAAAACGGGATATGTCCCAATACAATATGTTCTAAAATTACATGGGAAGGTCACCGACCTTCCTGTTTTATTAAATACATTAAATGGAGAAATCAGTAATATGACTGAAAACTTAATCGAACAACATCTGAAAGTGCTTTCACTTCACAGGATAAGTGAAACATATAAAGTGGAAGCAGATAATGCAGCAAAAGCAAAACTTGGTTATCAGGATTATTTGCAGCGGTTGCTTGAAATAGAGGTACTAAGTAAAATAGAACGCTCAATAAACAGGAAGATGCAGATAGCTGGCTTTCCCCAGATCAAGAGGCTTGAGGAGTTTGACTTCTCTTACCAGCCAAAGATAAATGAAAAACTCATAAGAGAACTGGCTGGCCTTACTTTTATGGAAGAAGCAAAGAATATCCTTTTTGTTGGGGCCCCAGGAGTCGGAAAAACTCATCTTGCAATAAGCATTGGTGTTAAAGCAGTACAAGCAAGAAAGAGAGTAATGTTTTTTACAGCAGAGCAGTTAACCGTAATGCTTGCAGCAGCAGAAGTATCCGGAAACCTAAACAGGACATTGGATAATCTCTCAAGGGTTGATCTGATCATCATAGATGAACTTGGTTATCTGTCTCTTACCAAACAGACGGCTAAATTATTTTTTCAACTTATCTCAAAGCGCTATGAAACCGGATCTATTATTATTACTACTAACAAACCTTTTGAAGAATGGGGAGAAATCTTTAATGATGATATTGTAGCCTCGGCGATACTCGACAGACTGTTGCATCATTGTTATCCGTTTTTAATAAATGGAAAGAGCTTTAGGTTGAAGAATATATCAAAAAATAACTAACTTGGTGTGGTCAATTTTGGCCGGAATGTTGGTCAGTTTTCACCGGAAACAACACCCGCATGTTGGTTGTCCTTCGTTTTAATCGAACTATTATAGAATTGAGACCGTGTATTACTATTAAATTTTTCAGCCAGTTTATGTTTTAATCGAACTATTATAGAATTGTCCTTCGACAAAGCTCAGGAACCAGATGATAATGAATTTATGCTGAGCTTGCCGAAGCATAATCGAACTATTATAGAATTGAGACTCTAATAAAAGATTCAGATAATTTTTGATATGCGGGTTTTAATCGAACTATTATAGAATTGTCCTTCGACAAAGCTCAGGACCCAGATGATAAAGAATT
>NZ_JBTSLF010000232.1:0-3643 GCF_054640775.1 Candidatus Aquicultor sp.
AGAGATTATTATTTAATTTGATCGTTTCCGCTTGTTGCGCTTTTAACTTCGCAATCTCTTCATTATTATTTTTAATCTCCGTTTGTTGTGCCTTAACCGCTTCTATTAATGGAGCGACTAGGTTTCCATATTGGACCGCCTTGCTCCCCTCTTGACCAGTGACTAATTCCGGAAAGACTTGCTCTACTTCTTGAGCGATTAGACCAATGCTAGGAGTATTATCTTTCTTCCAGTTAAAGGTTACTCCACGGAGTTGCATAATCTTTTCAAGCGGACTTTGAATAGTCGCAATGTTTTGTTTGAGGTTGCGGTCGGAAGAGTAGATGAAGGCGGTAGCAGTAACGGAGCCGGCAAAAATAACATCCCCTGTACCTCTGGCGAAATTTATAACTTCAGCAGCGCCAGGATTTTTTCTCCAAAGTTTTAAATCACCATCTACTAAATCATCGAGAGTCCAATACCAGCCATACGTAGGATTAGCGCCTTCTCTTAGTTCGAGAATATTCTCATCAGCGACAGAACCAGTATGCGTTGTTACTGTTAATCTTCCGGCTGGAGCGGTGGTACCGATTCCAATATTACCAGCGTATTGCATTGTCATAACAGGAATCCCATTGCTAACATTTCTAATTTCAAAATTATTATAATCACGATACCCAAATTGCCAAGACGTTGCCCCTGGCACAGTAGATGACATCTGCCACACATCTGCTGATCCCGATACCACGCTGGTACCACGAATATCCAGCTTTGCTCCTGGCGCTGTCGTCCCAATCCCAACGTTGCCACCAGCCATGACTCTAAGTCTTTCAGCAAACGTTCCGTTTGTTGCGCCATTTACTATAACAAAATCTCCACTGGGTTCTTGTCTCATTAAGGTACCTACCGTACCGTGTTTAAATAACAAAGCCGGGTAATTAGAAGAATTTTCTATTATTTGACTCACATATCCATAACTACCAGATACTCCACTACTATTTCCAATGACATGGAGCATAGCTTCCGGCGCAGTCGTCCCAATCCCAACATTGCCAACCATATGAACTGCCCCCAAGCCAGAGACTTCAAAAATTGGAAGAGTGGGGGCGTTATGTCCCATAATTTGAAAACCCATTCCGGCATTACTGCCTACTAATAATTGAGTAGTATTTGAAGTTAACATTCCACCACTATCGGCTATTATATCTGAACCCATTTTCCAGTTTCCGTCTGAATCCCTGAAATAAAAGGCAGAAGCAGCGGGGACACTTATATCTCCGTTAACTTGTAATTTAAGAGTTGGATTAGTTGTTCCAATCCCGACGTTGCCAGAAGGATAATTCTGAATATAAATTCGGGAAGTCATCGTACCGCCGACATTTTGGCGAATATTCAAATCACCATACATGGTACTGGCAGTCTGAGGATATGTCGAATCAAGAAATGACTGAGCAGCAGCAGTTGAATACGACATTTCCATACCATATCCACCAGCACCCTGATAACCTGTTCTAATCTTAGTCACTTGACTGTCAGCATCCGTTCCAACAGACAGGGTTGGATTTGTTCCTCTAACTTCAAGTTTATAATTAGGTGCCGTCGTTCCAATTCCAACGTTGCCGCCGGTCGCAACCGTCAATCTCTCGGTACCAGTAGAGCCATCTTCAACTATAGAAAGTCTATTTGTACTAGCAGGATTTACTATCCCCCATTGCTTGACCGAAGCTTGATAAATATCTAAATAAGGTGCTGTTCCATTAGCTGTTTGCATTCTAATAGTGCCAGTAGAGCCACCAACAACAGATAGTGGCATGGCCGGATTAGTTGTCCCGATACCGACGGAGCCGCCTGCTGTTATTCTCATTCTTTCTACAGTGGCCGGAAAAAAAGCTATATTTCCAACATCGGTATATAAATTCATTGCCCCGTCACCTCCATACCAGCTAGTAGATGCGGCATTGCCGAGAAAAATATAAGCATTTCTACTTCCAGAAATCCATTGAATTCCTGCATATTGTCCCGATGTAGCGTTCTCAGTTTGTTCTAAACGAATCATGTGATTAGAACTACTTAAAACATGCAATTTTACCTGGGGATTCGTCGTCCCAATCCCGACATTTCCCGCCCCTGCCGTACCATTCCAAATAGTTCCATCTTTTGTCCCGCTCCAAAGATTTGTGCTATTAACTAGAGTATTAACTAATCCATAATTAACTAGGGCATAATTATCAGTACCTAAATATGTGCTTGTGTAGTTATGTCCGGTGGCGGATGAGCCGGCGGGAGCGGCAGCACCGCCATTACCAATTGATAATTTATCGTTCGGAGCGGTGGTGCCGATGCCGACGTTGCCGTTGGATCTAAGCACCGTCCATGCATCAGAGGCGGTTCCATAATTGTATAAGTGGAATGCCGTGCCATAGTCATATAATTCCCACTTCAGTGCGCCTGCTTGTGCGAGAAAAATACCCGCCGCACCCTCACTTGCAGTATCAATTTTAATTTGATTGTCGTTTCCAATAATATGTAACTTCATTCCCGGATTCGTCGTCCCAATTCCGACATAGCCATTTAATAATACGGATACTGGTTCAGTCACAGTCCCATTCTGATTGTTTATTATTTGTAACCTACCAGTAGATACATTCTCTCGCGCCAATTCCCAATTAGCTGTAGTACTATATCCAAATAATATTGATCCCGTATTCGCCGTGCCGCTATTATCAACAACGGTTAATTTTCTCGTCGGCCCCGTAGTTCCGATCCCGACATTTCCCGCACCGCTAATTCTAACTTTTTCCGAAAGACTGCCGTTATAGGTACCCAAAGAAAGACCAGTAATAGCCCCGGTGGCGTTTTCAATTACACCCCCAATGAACGCGGTAGAAGACCAACTATTATTTCCAAAATTAAAACTAATTCTAGCTTCATTCCCGGCTGCTTGGGCAGCATAATTAGTGATGGTTAGAGGATAAACAATCCCCGCAGCCGTGTCTCCAAAAACAGAAATTTTTGAAACATCTGATTGAGCATTAAGCAAAAAATTACCAACATGTAATTTTGCCCCCGGTGCATTCGTTCCAATTCCAACATTGCCGCCGCTTGTAATTATCATAGCATCAATCCATGGAATTGCCGCATTTGCACTGCCTGTTGGAGATGTTCTAAAATAATGTCCGCCAGAACTCATAAAATATCCTGCTGCACCATCTGCATATTTATATTTCCATGTACCATCATAATAAGAATTTTGATTTAACATTAAGTTTCCGCTTCTATAGCCATAAATCGAACCAGCTGTAAATTCAATAGCAGCACTACCAAGTGATGTCTGCCATGCTTCAATATCTGATGTTCCAATTCCCATCATCCCATTAAACAAAAGATTATCGCCTGCCGTACCAAAGTTTATAGTCTTGGCGGAGACGGAATCGGTTGTTAATAATATAGAGGAGGTAATTATGAGAAATAGGATAAGAGAAGAAATTGATTTGTTTAGTCTAATTAATTTATTTAATTTAAAAGATTCGCTAACTGTTTTGTAGAGTTTAAAAAAAGCACTTCTCTTAAGTAAAAGATGTGCGTCGATAGTATTTACTGTATTAATGATTGATTGTTTATTAAAAGAATCAGCCGACAGGCTGCGTACCTCTAATTTCGCCCC
>NZ_JBTSLF010000233.1:0-3618 GCF_054640775.1 Candidatus Aquicultor sp.
GGAGTGGTTCTACCTTATGAATGGTTAATGCTTCCGGCCGCGGTCCGAATGACGGCCAGGCGTATATTGGAAAAACGAAAGGCCCGGGAATAATTCCCGTATTAGGAAATCCGTTTTATCCCGGCCAGGGCCGAATCGGCTACGGTCTTTAATTCGACAGCCCCATCCCTTTCATCGCTTAACCTGGTCAGAGTTTCTTTTATTCTTTGCCTTCTTTCCTTGCGGTCTTCATTGACCAGGGGGCCGCCTCCGTGTTGTTCCAGGTATATCCGTATCAGAAAATCGGCCATCTCCTTTGGATTGTAGCCGGATGCTTTCCAGTGGAGCAATTCTTTGATAAATCCGGCATAGGCCTTTTCCCTTAAGGCCTTAACCTGTTTGGAAATACTCTCGGATTTCAAGATGGATTTTTTTTCATTCATGGAATAACCCAGCTCTACCAAGAGATCACGGTCGCAAAGAAAACACAAAGGAATCATGCGGGTCCCTAAAAAAGCCTCCCCGTGTCCGGGCATGACCCGGATCAGGCTAAAACCGTGCTTGAGGGACTCTTTAGCCTGGGTGTCCTGTATCCGGGGGTCTCTTCTAATCCGTTTCTGCCCGCTTATAATCCCCCTCAGTTGACGGGAAGCCATTCTCATATGCAAAGAAAAAGCCCTGAAGCTTTTCGAAAAAAGAGGGCCGTGCATCAACCATAAATCGCCGCAAAAGAGGATATGATTGGCTGGCCGTTCCCCGGCCGGTTGGTTATCATGCCGATTGTGAAGACTGTGCGGTCCATAATGTACGATGATTTGGTCGGGACTGTGCATGGTGTCGCTTTCAGGACAAGCCAGGATCTCCAGGTGGCCGGCACCTCCCACAGGAATGGATTTAGACAGGAAGGGAAAATCCAGGCCATTGATAACCGCTGACGGATTGCCTTCACGGGGAGATAGATATTCAACACGGCATCGGCGAAGCCGTGCAGGTTCAAAACCTCTTAACCACAGCCGGTCTTCTGCAGTTAAGGGTCCTTCAATAAAATTCCGGAAGTTGGCATGAACCAGGATGGTTGCCCCGGCTTTTAGGGCCAACAGATCGGACAGCCCGCAATGGTCGTGATGACGATGGGTGATGATAATTCTTTCAATACCTTCGGGATCTATTCCTTGATTCGCCAAAATGGACTCTATCCGGTCCCGATACATGGGATCCCCGGTATCGATCAAGGTGTGACGCCTGGACCCCTTGTGGTGATAGCTGAAAACATAAAAGTTGGCGCCACGATTGAAAAAGAAACAGGTCAGCACAGTACCGGAATCATCCACAGGCTGGGAGGTGATTTTATAAGGATCTTCAGGAGGGGTAGCAATCACATTTGCAGAAATCGGGTCAGGATCGGTCATTTTTTTCTCTTGGTTTCGGGAAATTGTTTACGGTAATGGGAAACGGCGTTCGGGAAGGTCGTTGGTCCATGAAGAAAGACAATGGTCTTTGGGGACTTTTAAATCCTAGGAGAACGCTTTGAGATGGACTAAGTATAAAATAGCCCCTTGGAGTGGTCAAGAAGAAAAAATGAAGGCAAGCTTTTGATTTTCAGGTCAAGAATATTGGAGGCCGGTAATTAAGCGTATAGGTCAATCGTATGTTGTTTCTGCGGTTTTCTTCGGGCAAGATTATGGTATTGGCTAAAAGCATTTTTCAACCGGAAATCAGGAGGGTGAGGGAATTGGTTTGAAAGGTCAGTCTGATCTACAATTTCCTGAAATTCAACATCGATAAAACGGGAATTTCCAACAGATGAATACCCTTTTATCAAAAGGGCTTGAGCGGAAGCCGCTTGTGCAATAGGGGATGATTCCGGGGAGGGCTGCCGGACCAGATCTGTTTTTTCCCTGAAAGGGTGATGTGAGGACCTGGAAGGTATAAGAGGAAAATCCATTAATATCCACAGCCGGTTTTTTGTTAACTGCCTGAGTTGCCTGGTAAAAATAGAACGTTGTCTCTAAATCCACTTTTTTGTATTTGTTATTCAATCAAAACATGATAAAAAGGTCAATAAAAAAATGCGGTTACAACAAATTCGGCTTGAATTAACCAAACGAGGGAAAAATGGATAAACCCAAGCTGCATTATGGATGGATTGTAATTCTTATGGGCCTTCTGGTCCTGATCGGGGCACATGGATTTGGACGCATGTCTTATACCTTGATCCTTCCGGCCATGAAAGACGGGCTCCATTTTACCTATACCCAACTGGGACTGATCGGCACCGGGAATTTTATCGGCTATTTGTTTATGGCCTTGGTCGGTGGGGCCTTGGCCGCGCGTTTCGGGTCCCGCTTGACCATCACCCTGGGCCTGGTCTTTATGGGGGTGACCATGTTTCTGACCGGTCTGGCCCAGGATTTCGAGATGGCTTTTACCATGCGACTGCTGACCGGCTTGGGTCACGGGGCTGCCTACATCCCGGCCATGGCTTTGGGTTCGGCCTGGTTCGCCACCCGACGGCGGGGCTTGGCCACCGGCATTGTAACCGCCGGAACCGGAATCGGCACTGTGATTGCCAGCCTGGTCATCCCCATCATCCTCAAGTCCCAAGGGGTCGAGGGATGGCGTTATACCTGGTATTTACTGGGTGGGGCCATGCTTTTTATCGCAGTTCTGGTCGGCCTGTTCATTCGGAGCCGGCCGGAAGATATGAACCTTCTCCAAGTGGGAGCAGAGGCAGACACCCCTAAGTTAATACAAGCTTCTTCATCATCCAAAATCCTGAATTGGGGAGAGGTTTATAAAGTTAGGGCGGTCTGGTATCTGGGCTTGGTTTATTTCATGTACGGCTTCTCTTATATCATTTATATGACTTTTTTCGCTGCTTACTTGATTAAAGAATTAGGAATGACCCCGGCCAAAGCCGGGGGATTATGGGCCCTGGCCGGGGGATTAAGCATCTTTTGCGGTATTATCTGGGGGAGTATTTCAGATTCCCTGGGAAGGGCCCGGGGAGCGGCCTTGGCTTATCTGGCTTTGGCCATCTCTTATTTCCTGTTTGCCTTGGTGAAAGGCCCAACCGGCTATTATCTTTCGGTTGTTTTTTTTGGATTGAGTGCCTGGAGCTTACCCACCATTATGGCCGCTGGGGCCGGAGATATCGTCGGCCCCAAACTGGCCCCTGCCGGTCTCGGTTTTGTCACCCTCTTTTTCGGTATCGGCCAGGCCCTGGGGCCGATGATCGGCGGTTTTCTTTCAGACCTTACTCATTCTTTTTCGGTTCCCTTTTTATTGGCCGGAGGGGTTTCCATTCTTGGAAGCCTGATGGCCTTGGGGATCAAAACGAAGAAATCATCTTCGGCAAGCCGACAGGTGGATAGACTGAAGGCTGAAGGCTGAAGGAAAAGCAGATCCCGGCATCAAACAGGCGGTTTTCTTTCCTTCGGCCTTCAGCCTTCAGTCTAACCACCTACCTGAAAAATGGGGCATGATTAGAGGTGAAAAAAGGGAGGTTCCGACGGAGGATGGGAGCAATAGCCGGATGTCTTTTAAATTCCCGTTCCAGAAATTGCCGGACCAGATTGCGGTGCCACCCCAGGGGGTGCCGGAACTGCCGGTAAAGGGAGAGATCCCCCTCATAAAAAT
>NZ_JBTSLF010000234.1:0-3590 GCF_054640775.1 Candidatus Aquicultor sp.
CCGGACTCATGGGCGGTCATGGCTTATGATAGCATTTACCTCCTCAAGGCAGCCATCGAAAAGGCTAAAACAATAGAGACCAACGCGGTCATAAAAGCGATGGAGGGAATGAACCTGGATAGTTTAAGGGGGAAGTTCTCCATTCGACCCTTAGACCATATGGGCACAGTCCCCAGCTATCAAGGTGTTATCGCCAAAGATCCCAACTATCCATTTAAGATCTGGAAGGATATCTCTCGAATCCCCGGGGATCAGGTCATTCGATCCGAGGCTGGTGTTCGGGAGGTCTGGAAGAAAACCGGTGTGACACGCTAAGATTGAAAAAAGATACTGGATACTGGATGCCGGATACTGGTTTAATACCTATCAAGTTATCCAGTATCGGTTTTTGGTTTTATCCAGCATCCAGTATCATTCCCCCAGCAATTGTTGCTCTTATCTATTTAAAAATTTTGAGACAACACACTTAGCTACGAGTAATTTTAATGTCTTTTGATATTCTCTTCAATCAGTTTATGAGCGGAATTGCCCGGGCGGCCCTTCTCTTCTTGGTCGCCTCGGGCCTCTCTCTGACCTTTGGCGTATTAAGGGTCCTCAATTTTGCCCACGGTTCTTTGTATATGCTGGGGGCCTTTCTCACTTATTCCATCTGGAAATTTCTGCTCATACCCGTCGTCGGCTTTTATGTCGCCGCGATCCTCGCTTCTCTGATTATGGCCGGGATAGGGCTTCTGATAGAATTTTTCCTGTTGAGGCGGATTTATTCCCGAGGGTGGCCTGAGCAACTTTTAGCTACTTACGCCATCATTTTACTTATTACGGATATTGTTAAATGGGGTTGGGGCGGGGAATTTCTCTCGATCCCCAGGCCCGAACCTTTCACCGGGGCTGTTTCCCTGTTCGGATTCCCTTTCCCCTCTTACAATTTTTTTATTATTATATTGGGATTGGCCCTGGTCGTCTTCCTGTGGTGGCTTGTTTATAAAACACGTCTCGGCGACATCATCAGGGCGGCCGCCAGTGACCGCGAGATGGTTTCGGCCTTAGGCATACCTATTCCCTGGTTATTTACCTGGATATTTGTTCTAGGGGCCATGATTGCCGGAATGAGTGGCGCCGTAGCCGCGCCCTTCGGAGCGATTCGTCTGGGTATGGATGTCGAAATCATTATCGAGTGTTTTGCCGTAGTCGTCATCGGAGGTATGGGAAGTCTTCCCGGGACACTCCTGGGGTCCTTTATTATCGGAGAGGTTTATTCCTTTGGGATTATGTATAAACCGGAATTGGCCTTAGCCTTTATTTTTATCGTCATGGCCATTGTCCTTATCATTCGCCCCTGGGGATTTTTTGGAAGACCGGAAAGATAGAGATGGAAACCAAAACCAATCACCCTGAGGAAAAAAATTCATGGATCAAGAGAACGTGGTGGCTGGCCCTGCTTCTTGCCGCGGCTATCATTGCTCCCTTTGTCATCAGTGAGTTCTATCTGACGATCTTAGGTGAGGCCCTGATTATGAGCCTTCTGGCCCTGAGCTTCAATCTCCTCTTCGGGTTTATGGGGCAGCTCTCTTTCGGGCAAGCGGCCTTCTACGGCCTATCGGGATACACCGTGGCCATGATGATTACCAAGTTTCATTTTAATTTCTGGCTCAGTTTAGCGGCAGGGGTTTTGGTGGCCGCCCTTCTGGGACTGATCATAGGATTTTTTTGTGTTCGTTTGAGAGGGATCTATTTTTCTATTTTGACCCTTGCTTTCGGTCAGTTGATCTATTTCGTCATTTATAAGTGGCATGATTTTACCGGGGGTGATGATGGGATCCAAGGGGTCTATCCACCGGATCTGCTCAATTCTCCGATCAGTTACTATTTCTTCATTCTTATCGTCTTTATCCTGGCGACCTATCTTTTGTGGCGGATTGTGAATTCACCTTTTGGGTATACCCTTAAATCCATGCGGGAGAATTCTGAGAGGACCGAGTTCTTAGGGATCAGTATCGCCAGATACCAGTTGGTGGCTTTTATTATCGCTGCGGCCTACGCCGGTGTGGCCGGAGCCCTGTGGGCCCCTTTTTATCGCTCCATGGCCCCCTCGGCTTTGTTTTGGCTGAAGTCGGCGGAACCCGTCAATGCAGCCATTCTGGGAGGATCCTCTCTTTTCTTTGGACCCGTTTTTGGAATGTTCATTATGACCTTCTTTCATGCCTGGGTTTTGGCCTACACCGTTTTCTGGGCATTTATCATGGGGGTTCTAATTCTTATCGTTATCTTCTTCCTCCCCGGTGGGATGCTTGGTTTTGCTGCCGAGAAGCTTAAGGGACGAAGAGAAACCAGAAATGAACGGGCCAACCGCCCCTAAAAATTGCGGATTAAAAATCTCGGCCTGGTATAGGCAGGCCAACAAAATTTAAACCTGGAAATCAGCAGGCCATGTTTCTAAAAACGCAAGGATTAACCAAGGAATTCGGAAAACTTCGAGCGGTAAATGAGGTAACCCTCGAAATCCGACAGGGAGATATCCACGCCATCATCGGTCCAAACGGGGCCGGAAAATCAACCTACTTTAATCTGATTACCGGTTACCACCGAGTCACCAGCGGAAAGACTCTGTTCAAGGATAAAGAAATCACTCAGTTGCCCGCTTATCGTCGATGCAAACTAGGCATCACCCGATCTTTTCAGATCACCAGTATCTATCCGAAACTCAGCGTTTACGAAAGTGTTTTAATGGGCTTATTGACTCACCGCCGGATTACCCTCGATTTTTTCTCCTCGGCCAAAAAGCATTTTAAAGAAGAAGTCTGGCGTATCTTGGAAGATGTAGGATTGGCGGACCAAGCCAATCGGTTGGGAGATTCCATTTCTCACGGGGACAAAAAGAGACTGGAACTGGGCATTACCCTGGGGACCGAACCCGAGATTTTGCTCCTGGATGAACCGACCTGCGGCATGTCTCCTGATGAGACGGAAACGACCATGATTTTTGTTAAAAAGTTGGTTGAGGAAAAAGGGTTGACCATCCTCTTCACCGAACATGACATGAGTGTGGTATTCGGGATAGCAAAAAGGATCTCCGTCCTTCATCAAGGGACTTTGATCGCCGATGGGAAACCCGAAGAGGTCAGGGCGAACGAAGAGGTCCGGAAAGTTTATTTGGGTGGCACAGCATGATTCTTGAGGTCAACGACATTCACACCTACTATGGCACCAGTCATATCCTCTTCGGCGTCTCAATAGAAATCAAAGAAAGGGAATCCGTTTGCCTCCTGGGGAGGAACGGGGCTGGGAAGACAACCACCTTAAGAAGCATTATCGGTCTGACGCCTCCTCGTTCGGGAAGCATCAAGTTTAACGGCCAAGAGATCACCAATAAACCCCCATATCGCATTGCCTCCCTGGGTGTTGGCTTTGTACCGGATGACCGAAGAATTTTTCCAGATTTAACCGTTCGCCAGAACATCCTTGTCGCCCGAAAAGAAAGAGAGGGAGGGGTCTGGGACCTGGACCGAATATACACGCTCTTTCCGAAATTGAAGGAACTTGATTCGCACATGGGCAACCACCTCTCCGGCGGGGAACAACAGATGTTGACT
>NZ_JBTSLF010000235.1:0-3582 GCF_054640775.1 Candidatus Aquicultor sp.
GACCCTAATTAAAATTTTCCTCTAATTATTTAGATCAAATTAAAAATCCATTTATAACCTAAAATAAAACTAAAGGATACATTCACGAAACATTTATCTAATGATCGCCATGTCTCCTAAAACAATTTTTACAAATACGTCATTTATTGTGCTTACTGTAACAACAGAAGTATCGGAATAATGTGGAGTATATTCTACAATTATAGAACTATCGTCTGAGGATAAAACTCCAAAGTTGCTTTGAGGAAAGACTGCGACCGGGGATACCTGGGAAAAAATAATGAAGATTTTATTTTTCATTAACTACCACAATAAATCAAAATTAAAAACTTTTGTCTGGTTATTTAATTAAATATTGACTGGTAGAAAATGAATCTTTATTAATTCTCCTAAATATTGTTCTGAACTTAGTAAAAATACTGATACAAATTCAAGGTATCAAAAAATAATTATTTTTCGCATTGGACCATAAATAAGGTAACCGAATTAGACTTGTAAAATAGTCGTTAGGTTCGAATATATATAATAAATTAAATGACTTACAGCTACCGTTATTCCCTTAACGAGACAGTAATGTAATCGATTCATTAAACTAAGGAAAAAGTGAAACTACTCTGTTAGTGCATATCCTAATTTTATATTGAGCACGTATCAACTTTAGATAAGTTCTACAAACTTACTTATTAGCCCTCCCATTTGTTAGAAAGTTTAATACTATTTTTCTTACTGTTAAGAAATAAAAACAAAATATGATGAATTTCCCAACTTCATTTGGGCTCATTTTTTGATTCTCGACCGCAGTCGTAATAAACGACGTATTTTATTAAATTCGAGGTCTATATGAGTCTAAAAAATATTCCTATTTCGTGTAGAGCAAAGATTTTTTCTACGCTCTTCATTTCAGTAGCTCTAATATTTATCATAAGCAGTAATATCTATTCACTCCCAAGTTATACCCGACAAACGGGACTTGCGTGCAGTTCATGCCATTATACAACATACTTACAGCTTACCCCGTTTGGGAGATTATTTAAGTTGAACGGCTATACGAGGACCGGGCTGGAATCGACGTATAAATCGGGAGGCACAAAAGAAAATCCTTATATGGAAGTATTAAAAGCGATCCCAATATCAGCTCGTATTCAAGGATCCTTCACCGAACTAAATAATGCTCTCCCAGGCAAGGCGAACGGTATTGTAGAAATGCCTCAGCAATTGAATGTATATTTTGCTGGAGAATTGGCACCGAAAGTTGGATCGTATATCCAGGTCACTTATTCTGACCAGAGCGGAGCCTTTGGTTTAGACAACTCGGATATCCGGTTTGCCACTCACACAAAGCTTGCTTCACAAGACCTATTGTTCGGTCTGACGCTCAACAATGACCCGACGTACCAAGATGTCTGGAACTCGACCCCTGGCTGGGGATTTCCCTATGTCGCATCCGGAACGGCGCCGACTCCAATGTCGAGCACTGTGATGGAGGGGCATCTGGCAGGAAGAGTTACCGGGTTAGGAGCATATGCACTTTTTGATAACTTAGTTTTCGGAGAGATTAGCGTTTACAAGTCTACACCTCAAGCGGGAGTGTATCCTGCAGACTCCACATCCACATCAACAATTAAAGGAGTTACACCATACTGGCGTTTTGCGCTCCAGCATGCATGGGGAAGTCAGTATATTGAGATCGGCACTTACGGTCTTTATTCAGAACAATACCTAACCGGCATAAGCGGGCTTACGGATAAAGCTACCGATATTGCATTTGATGCTCAGTATGAGGATCGTCTGGGTGAAGGAAGTTTGATTGCCCATACAGATTATATTCATGAGACCAGAACATTAGATGCTACCTTCGCTTCAAACGGATCATCATCGTCAAGCGGTAATCTTAATAGCTTTCGGGTTGACTGCACATACAACTTCCCATGCCCTATCGGACTTACAGTCGGCTTTTTCTCAATTACTGGATCGAGCGATGCGATTCTTTATCCTTCAGCATCTGTTGCAGGAAGCGAAAACGGTTCGCCGAATAGCAGCGGTGTTACCACTCAGTTCTCATATGTTCCGTATGCGAATATCGAACTCGCACTGCAATACGTTATGTATACGAAATTCAACGGCGGAACAACCGGCTATGACGGATTCGGTAGAAATGCATCCGATAATGATGTACTGTACTTTAATACGATGATTACTCTATAAAAATAATATTCTCATATCGCACTGGATAGGGGGCGTATATAGGCGCCCCTTTTCCGGACTGAGAAAAACTGAATAATAAAAGAAGGAATTATACATGAAAACGTTTCTTGCTCTACTAGTAGGGACTTTTATATCGCTAGTTATTCTTGGGGTTACTGATCAGAATACTGTCTCGATCAAAATAGCCAACAAACAGAGTGCGGATTCGTTGAAAAACGACAGAGGAAAAGATAGTATAGATATAGGGATTGGACCGGTCAAAACGGTACAACTCGGCAAAATCGACAGCGCAATGGTACAAGACGGTCAAAGCATTTTTTCAAGTGAATGTTCTGACTGTCATGATCCATATAAGAATCAAGACAGCGGTCCGTCTGTCAAAACATTTATTCATATGCGCAGTCCGGTATTTATTATGAATTATCTTTTGAATACAGATGAAATGAACGAGAAAAATTCCTCAATTAAGGAATCGATTAATAAGTATGGCAATACACCTATGTCATCAACACCTTTAACTGAACAGCAGGCAAGATCACTTTTGGAGTATTTCAGGTCAATCGGAGAATCGTCAAAGTAATCTTTGCAAATTTCGGTTTATCGAAACCAAAATGGAAGTAAACTATTTTTGCTTAAATTGTCAGCATGTTAGTGAATAATTAAAATCGATGGGTGATATTCTACGGTTTTTGATGCAGGCAATCTTTCAATTGTAATTTATTCTTATAGAAAGCATGCTAAGAAGTATGTTGAAACAAAAAAATTAATTGTGTTGAATTAATATATATGACCTAGAGTCTTTAGTAGGGATTGAGAATAAACCATGGGCATAAATTGCGTGGTATTGGTGCAAATTGTACTTACTTGTTCAAAAACTTCTAAAATTCTGTAGATATTCAATTCAATTGACGATCATCTCAATATAAAAAGAATTGAAGAGTACATTACCTAATACGGAATTAGCGAATTGCATTGGATTAAAATACTACAATCTATTACTGGAAAAATAACCACTTGAAACCTAAGATTCATTTACTGACCAAAATTATTCAATACCTAAGATATTCGTATCGGGTCAATAATAAGGTAACCGAAGCAGAATTGTAAAATAGTCTATAGTTCATAATATAGGTAATCCAAAATTAAGAATTTTGTTTGACAAGGCTTATCTCAAATTTCTAATGACAGGATAATTTCTAATTTTAAAATAAAAAAAGCCCAATGATCTGGCGACCACCGGGACCTAACTCTTTTTCGTCAAAAGGCAGGGGAGAACCTTTTGAAAGAGTCATACCAAACATAAATATTAGATTGCTTTTTATCAAGTAACGAACAATAATCAATCTACTCCTTTTCCACTAGTTACTTGTCACTACT
>NZ_JBTSLF010000236.1:0-3515 GCF_054640775.1 Candidatus Aquicultor sp.
ATCAACTCCGCCGCCTGGGTCAGGGCATCGATACAGAGCTCCTCGGTCCGCTTGTCCGGAAATGCCCGGTCGAATTTCGATTGACCGGCGGTTACCAGGTACACCGGCCTCATCAGTTTTGGAATTGCTAATTGTTGGTCGCTGAATTTAATCATAGATCAATTACCTCTTCTTTCTAGTTTATACTTGTTATCGTTTTATTTGGTTCATTTCTTGCCATTTTGCCTACTAACGGCCTTCCTTGATCTTCTTCCATCCGCTCGGCTTCGCCGAGCTCCCCAAGAGGCCCGCCGGCCACCATCAAAACCCTTCAATTCCATTTGGGAACCCGCAAATTTCCTTTCTTAAATGTTATCATCCCTGATTCTCCTTTTTAATTTTTAGTTGACTGATATAAAATTTAAGTTGACTAATGGTTTGCTTCCATATGTCCGGATCCCTTCCGGCTGAATAGAGTGTAACGGCCCCATTAATGGAAATCACGATGAAATCGGCGATTTCCTTAAAGTTAAGTCCTTTTTTCACCAGACCCTTTTTATCCGCCTCCTCCAGCCAGGAGCGAAACAAACGGGAAAAATCGATAAATCCCAGGAGGACTTTTTTACTCATAGGGGCTGATTGACCCGAAAGCTCAACCAGCATATTGGCAAAAAAACACCCCCCCTCGAAAACATCGGCTCCCAGATAATTTTTTAGGGCGTTTTCAATGGTTTTTTCTATGCGTTTAAGGGGATCGGCGGTCTTTCTGACATCCTTGAACACAATGCCTCTCCAAATCATTACTGCCTCTTCATAAACGGCATTCCAGATGGCTTCCTTGCTCCGGAAATGACCGTAGAGTCCTCCCTTGGTCAGATGGGTGGCCTCCTGGATATCACTAATGGAAGTATTGAAATACCCCTTGACGGAAAAGAGCTGCAGGGATTTATTTACAATCTGTTGGCGGGTTTGGATTCCTTTGGTTCCCATATTCAACTGATCTCCACAATAAAAAGCAGAACGGTTGGTATATTTTTGCATAAGAAGAAAATTTGTCAAGAAAAAATCGGCCCCAGGGATTTAATGAATACTTGACCTTGACCTGCCCCGATAAGTCGTACCAATTTCTAAGAGAGCGCAACCACATTTTCTAGCCACTCTGGCTTAATAGCCTCTGGAGCAGGAGGTTGATAATTTAATGAGCTAGGCGGCCTGATGGTATTATATTCTACCTTTTAGAATAGTTGTGGAAGCTATTTTCCGGTTTCTTTCTCCTTCTTCATAGGGTCTTAAGCGGGGGGTGAATGATGGACATGGCAATCAAAAAAATGAACAGAATCGCGCCACCGGCCGAAACGACAAGGGCTGCGCTGAAAAGCTGGGCCAATGCTCCTGCCGGTAAAGCCGCCAGGGGCATTAATCCCCAGGTCATGATGAAAATGCTCATCACTCGACCGGTCAGCGCTGGTGGAGTATTGGACATAATCAAGGACATGATGAGTGTTAGAAACATCGATCCGCCGGCTCCAACAAAAAACAGGAAGGCCATGGCCACCACCAGGTTCCAAGTCATGCCGAAACAGACCAGGGAAAACCCGAACAGCATACCCGATGAAAGCATCAATACACCCTTGCGCCGGAAATCGCCTAAAGCCGCAAGGAAAAAAGACCCGCAAAAAGCGCCGATTCCGGCGGAAGACATGAGAAACCCCAGGCCCGTTTCCCCGGCTTTAAAAATCGTCTTGGCAAATACCGGCATGAGCGGAAAATATGATGTCGCGGTGATGAGTGGTACAAAGGCCATAAGAAGCAAACTTAACAAAGTGGGATTCGATCGGACATATCGGAGGCCTTCCAGAACATCCTTTTTTACCGAAGCCCGCTGGTCTGTTTTTTTCAGTGGTTTTTCTCCTTTGGGGAGCAACAGGAGAGAAAAAAAGGCCAGTCCGTAGCCTAGCGCCACGATTCCAAATACACCTGGAATATTTATAATAGTCAACAAAACGCCGGCCAAGGCCGGCGAACCGATTTGACAGATATTGCCCGCGGCAGAATTCAGGGCAATGGCATTGGTCAACTCATCTTCGTTCACCAGTTCCATTAAAAAGGCCTGCCTGGCCGGCAGGTTGAAAGAGGACACCGTTCCGGAAACAAAGGAAGCCACCACCAGGTGCCATAAAACGATAACTTTGAATACAACCAGACCGGTTATGGCTACCGAGATAGCACAGAGACTGGCTTGGGTAAGGAGCAGGAGGTTTCTTTTCCTGACCCGGTCGGCCACCGCGCCACCAAAGAGAGAAAGCAGGATCAGCGGAATACCCGATCCCGCCATGACGATTCCCAGGGCCAACGGGGAGTTCGTCATGGTGTAAACCAGCCATCCGCCGGCAATGCCCGCCATCTGCATGGCATTCATGGAGGCAAACATTCCCAGCCACAGGATGCGAAAACTCCTGTTTTTTAATGAATAGAGCGGATGTTGTCTGGTTTTCTTTTCGGTCACTGAAATATTACCAGTAGTTGAAGCAGGGTCATCATTCCTTACACGAAAATGACCCCGATCAAGGCCTCGATATAATGACTCCAGCCAAAATATCTACCCTTACAGATTTGACAGTTTATCCAGAACCGCGTCGGCTTGGGCCATCAGGTCCCTTATTACCCGATCAACACTTTTAACTTCTTTGATCAGACCGGCCACCTGGCCGGCGCTCATTAGGCCCTTAACAACATCCGGAGAGGTAGACGGAGCTGATTGAGTTTTCATCAAGGCTTCCATTTCGGTAATGGAAGCCCCTTTTTTTTCCCTCTGGAGAAGCTGCAGGGTAAATGGGGTTTTTAAAACTCTTAAAAGAGCGTTGCTGTGTCCGATCACTACAGTATCGTCGTCCTGGGCTTCAATAACAGCTCTCTTGTAGTTTTCATGGATTATGGCTTCGGTAGTGGCCAGAAAGCGGGTCCCCATTTGTATTCCTTCCGCGCCAAGTGATAGAGCGGCCACCAATCCTCGTCCATCCGCGAACCCCCCGGCGGCAATCACCGGTATTTTAACCCTTTCAACAACCTGGGGTATCAGAACCATGGTTGTAATTTCATCAAAACTACCATGACCTCCCGATTCAGTTCCCTCGGCGATGACTGCATCTACTCCAGCCTCTTCTGCCTTCATGGCCAGCCTGACCGATGGGACCACATGCAATACCTTGACCCCATTTTCTTTGAACACCTTGGTGAATTTTGCCGGATCCCCGGCGGAAGTTGTGACTACAGGAATCTTCTGTTCTAAAACCAGATCAACTATTTCAGGGGCATTTTTTCGACGTACCGAGATATTGACCGCGAAAGGTTTATCGGTGATCCTCCGAACCTTGATGATTTGCTGAGTGAGCATCTCTTTGGGAGCAGAGGCGCCGGCCAGAGTTCCAAGACCGCCCGCCATTGAAACCGCGGCTGCCATTTCCGACATACTAATGAACTGCATAGCCCCTTGAATAATGGGATATTCTATGCCCAACAGATTGCATATCCTGGTT
>NZ_JBTSLF010000237.1:0-3482 GCF_054640775.1 Candidatus Aquicultor sp.
TAAAGCATATCGGTGTAACAGCGGGCGCCTCTACCCCGGACTGGATCCTCAAGGAGGTAATCGACCGCGTGAAAGCGCTGGCCGGTTAAATCCCCCTCTGTTATTATCTAATATCTATGAACGAAACGAGTTTAGAGGTGTAACCATGATTGCGGCGGAAGTATGCGAGGTAAAGCCGGGTAGTATCGCGCATAAAAACGGCATACGCGCGGGTGACAAGCTTTTGTCGATAAACGGGCGAAAGCTGCGCGATATACTCGACTACGAGTTTGCCACGGCTGACGAGGTGCTCGACATCGAACTAGAGCGCAACGGCGAGCACCGGCATATAAAAATGGAAAATCCGCATCTTCTCGGGCTTGGGATATATTTTTCAACGTCCATGTTCGATGGCATAAAAACCTGCGCCAACAAGTGTGTGTTTTGCTTTATCGATCAGCTGCCGCCGGGGATGAGGGAAGCGGTTTACGTAAAGGATGACGACTATCGCCTTTCGTTTCTCTACGGTAATTTTGTAACGCTCACCAATATGAACGATGAGGATATCGAGCGGATTATCGAAGACAGGATAAGCCCGCTTTACGTATCGCTTCATGCAACAAATCCGCAGCTGCGCTCGATGATGCTCGGCAGGAAGAAAGAAGACAAAACACTCGTTCACCTGCGGCGATTATCCGATGCCGGGATCGAGACCCATATCCAGATGGTAATGTGCCCCGGCCTTAACGACAAAGACGAGCTGGAGCGCTCAATACAAGTGCTTTCGAGCGACTACCCAAACGTCGGCTCCGTTGGGCTCGTGCCGGTTGGTCTAACCGGATTTAGAGACAGCTTATACCCTTTGCGTTCGTTTGAAAAACAAGAGATAATAGGGCTTATTGCGCAGATCGAGCGGTGGCAGGAAAAGCTCGAGAAGCAGAGGGGCGGGCCCTGGGTCTATATCGCCGACGAGTTTTATATCGCGGCGGGGCGCAGGCTTCCACCAGTCGAGCATTACGGGGAGTTTCCACAGATAGAGAACGGCATCGGCCTGTCGAGCCTCTTTATTGACGAGGTGGAGAACGGCATCGAACAGTTGAAGAACGCCGTAAGTAAGCGAAACAGGGCAAAACAAGCGCCGCAAAGAGGGAATAATGGTAGTACGCCGTTGAGAATATCCATGGTAACGGGTGAGTTGTTTTCAGGCATACTCGAAGGCATTGTCTGTAACATAAGTGAAATCGCAGGTATTGCTATCGATGTGATTCCCGTTGAGAACAAGTATTTCGGTGGAAAAGTGAACGTAACCGGTTTATTGACCGGAACAGATATCGTCTCAAGCGCACGCCAAAAGTTTTTAGAACAGGGCGTGCCGGATATATTAGTCGTGCCCGATGTAATATTGAATGCGGACGGCCTTATGCTCGACGGGTACTCGCCCGAACAGGTGGCGCGTGAGCTGGGCGTAGAGGTAAGAGTTTTCGGAAGCTCGGGCGAAGGATGTATCGAAGGGCTTATGGAGGTTATAGAAAATTAGATGTCATATCCTTTAGTTGCGGTCGTTGGAAGGCCGAATGTCGGAAAATCGATGCTGGTAAACAGAATGGTCGCGACCCAGCAGGCGATCGTACATGAAACCGCCGGGGTTACGCGCGACCGGAACTATGTCGACACCGAATGGAACGGCAAAACATTCACGATCATCGATACGGGCGGCATTGATTTCGGGGTCGATAAATCGATGGGCAAACAGATTACCGAGCAGGCCCTTCTCGCCATAGAGGAGGCCGACGTAATCCTTTTTGTCGTTGACGGAATGGTAGGCCAAATGCCCGAGGATGACCTTGTAGTAAAGCAACTCAGGGGAGCGACAAAACCTGTGATCCTTGCGGTAAACAAGATCGATGATATCATTCATGAGGCGGCGATATACCAGTTCTACAACGTGGGGTTGGGCGAGCCGTACCCGGTATCGGGAATGCACGGGCTCGGCGTCGGCGACCTTTTAGATGCGATAACGGCCTTGCTGCCCACCGTTGCGAGAATCGAGAACCCAGATGAGGTAAAAGTAGCCCTTGTCGGTAAACCGAATGTCGGGAAATCCTCGATACTCAACAGGCTCCTCGGTGAGGAAAGGGTTATAGTAAGCGAAGTCCCCGGTACCACACGGGATGCTATCGATACCGTATTTGAAAAGGATGGCGTGACATATCGCTTCATCGATACTGCCGGCTTGCGAAGGCAGCCGAGGGTAAAAGAAGATATCGAATATTACAGTTTCCTGAGGTCGCTAAGGGCGCTAGACAGGGCGGATATTGGGCTTATCGTGATGGATTCCGAGGAAGGCCCGACAACCCAGGACCAAAAAATAGCAAATCTCGTCGAAGAGCGGGGGTGCGCGAGCATTCTCGTTTTGAATAAATGGGACCTGGTCGAAACGCGCGAGAAAGCGGACAAGGTGGAGGACGTTCTCGAGACCAAGTTGCGGTTCCTCGATTATTCACCCAGGCTGAAAGTCTCGGCCAAAACAGGCAGCGGCGTGGTCAAGCTGTTTACATTGTTCGACCAGGTAATGGCCGAATACAATAAACGAATCTCCACTGCCGCTATAAACGGCCTGATAATGAAGATAAAAGCGGAAGGGCTTCAGCCGGCAAAAGGGGGCCGCACGCTCAAGATGTCGTATGCATCGCAGACCGGAACCAGGCCGCCGACATTTGTGTTTTTCGTGAACCACACACAGCTTGTAACGCCATCTTATGAACGCTATATTGAAAACCAGATAAGAAAGACCTTCGGGTTTATCGGTTGTCCTATCAATATACATTTTAGGAGCAAGTATCGGTAAGAGCAGCGATTAGCGAAGAGCGATTAGCGATTGGGTGTGGGTCGAGAGAGTGGGTCTCTAATCGCCAATCACTGAGCTTAAAGGAGACGCAGTTGATAGTTATCTCAATAGCACTACTACTATTTGGATATCTCTTAGGCTCGGTACCGTTTGGTCTCGTTATCGCCAAGGTATTCTATCGCGTTGACATCAGGCAGCATGGAAGCGGCAACATCGGGGCGACAAATTGCTATAGAACGCTCGGCCCGATTGCGGGAATATTAGTGCTCGCCGCTGATGTCCTGAAGGCGATGATCCCCATATTTATAGCGCAGGCGGTATTATCGAATAGTCCACATATTGTGCCGTTAATGAGCGTGATCGTAGGATTGTCGGCGGTTATCGGCCATAGTTATTCGATATTCTTGGGATTCTCCGGCGGAAAAGGGATGGCTACCGCATCGGGTATTATACTGGCGCTCTGGCCGTGGGCGGCGCCTATCCTGGTCGGCATATGGGCATTGATAATAGCGCTCACTCGATACGTATCCCTCGCCTCGATAATCGTAGCGCTGACGCTACCGGTACTAGTGGCGATATTATATCCATCAACAGTGTATATTGTGTTCTCGATACTTGTTGGAGCGGTAGTCGTGTATAGGCACAGGTCGAATAT
>NZ_JBTSLF010000238.1:0-893 GCF_054640775.1 Candidatus Aquicultor sp.
ACATATCTTTGTTCCATCGGATTAAACGATTATTCGTATTGTTGGTGACGGCGGAAGTCTGGGCATAGGTTTCAATATGCGGGTCCAATGATCGGGGCTCGGCCATAACCGTCCGGTAAACACCTCCGTATTGCGGCCCGGCAGCGGCATAGGTTGACGGCAGGCTTATGACTGAAGCTAAAAATAAGACCATAATAAAAATCGGGATTTTGTTTTTCATTTTCATTTTTCCTTCCTGTTTTTAATATTGTTTATAATTCCCTGAGATTCCAATTCCTCAATTTCCTTCAACCCCAGGCCGGACAGGGCTGAGAGCATTTCCCTGGTGTGCTCCCCCAGAACAGGAGCCCCTCTTTCCGGCCCGGCCGGAGTTCTGGAAAATTTCATAGGGGTATTGACCACTTTCATCATTCCCTTCTCCGAGCCGGGGTTCGGCAGATCGACAAACATATTTCTTGAGATCAGCAGGGGATCATGGGCACTGTCGGCCACGCTGTTCAACGGGCCACAAGGCATTCCGATCGGCTCAAACTCTTCGATCCATTCCCGGGTGGTTTTCTTTTTCAAGGCCTCGGAAAAAATGGGCTCCAGTTCCTTATTGTATTTATACCGGGTCCTTGGATTATGAAATCTTTCATCGTTCAAGAGATCCAGACAATCAATTTTCTCCAGAAATAGCGCCCATTGTTCGATGGGTCCGGTAGCCACCAGGACGATATGCCCGTCTTTAGTGGGAAAGGCCTGAAAGGGGGTCAGAAGCGGGTGCTTACTCCCCAACCGTCGAGGTTCTTCGCCGGTGGCAAAATAACGGACAAAGGCATTTTCCTCCAGGGCCACTACCGAGTCCACCATACTGATATCAATCATCTGCCCCAATCCACTTTCCATTCTTT
>NZ_JBTSLF010000238.1:903-3480 GCF_054640775.1 Candidatus Aquicultor sp.
GCTAAGATCGGCTATAGACACGCCCACTCGTACCGGGTCCCGGCCTTCCTCACCGGTAATACTCATAACCCCGGATCTTCCCTGGGCGATAACGTCCAAAGAAGGTTTTTGAGACTCCGGACCGGTCTGTCCATATCCCGAGCAAGCGGCGTAAATCAGCCTGGGATTATGGGCCTTCAGGGTTTCGTAACCCAGCCCGAGAGAATCCATGGTCCCGGGTGTAAAATTCTCAACCAACACATCACATTCAGCCGCCAGCTTAAGGAAAAGCGTTTTTCCTTTTTCCGTTTTGAGGTCGATCACCATGCTTTTTTTGCCCCGATTGACGCTGAAAAAATAAGTGCTGACCGAATCCACAAAAGGTTCGAGGGTTCTGGCTATGTCCCCAATACCGGGCCTCTCAACCTTGATCACTTCAGCGCCCAGGTCGGAGAGCAGCATCGTTCCAAACGGTCCGGCCAAGGCCCAGGAGAGGTCCAGTATTTTTAAATTTTTTAAAGGTCCCGCCATATTTTTAGATTACCTCCCAAGGATTAATTTTTTCTTTTTTCCATTCTTCTTACCATGAAAAAAATCAAATGAAAACCTTAACGACCAACTCGTCCGTCAGGGAAAGTAGGGAGCGCTCGGGGGGCCAAGCTGTGTTTTAATCACCTGTTGCGCCTCCTCGATAAATTCGCACAGAAGAGGCCGGGTATCTCGGGGATCGACAATATCCCTTGTTTGCGCCGACGGGCCACTCCCTCCGGACCTCCCATTTGTTCGGCCAGTCTTTTTCTGGATTCAAGCTCATCAACCTCCGGTTTCCAGGTCATCACTTTCTCTTTTTAAAAATTTCATGGTAATCACAATTTTTTGGGTGTGTCAAGTCACGCGCAAGAGACCTGTTATTCTATCAACCTTTTAATTTTTAATTACAATAGCACTTCTTTCCTTGATCCCGCTTTTTCCAGTTGTCTTATACTGTATTACAGGATAATCTAAACCTCAAAAAATCTGACCAAACCTTTTTGAAATAATGGAAGGAGTCATAGGGGTTCTTCTATCAGCAGGCCAACCATTTAACCGAATCAGGAGGATGGGAAGATGAAGATCAAGCTATGGATCATAATCGGGGTTCTGCTCGTGGCCGGTGCTTTCGGCGGATGGTTTTTCACTAACCGATACCAGAGAGATGGAAATCTAAGTCTTTCCGGACTGAAGGGAAAAGTGACGGTTTTGCGCGACGAGAAAGGAATGGCCTACATCTATGCCCAAAGCATGGATGACGCCCTGTTGGCTCAGGGGTTTGTCACTGCCCAGGATCGATTGTTCCAGATGGAGCTGACCCGGCTTTTTTCCGAGGGACGTCTTGGGGAAATGGCCGGCAAGGAAGTCCGGGCCATCGATATTAGAATGCGGACCATCGGGTTTTTTCGCCAGGCCCAAAAGCATGCCCGATTATTGGATGCCCCGACCAGACGGAATTTTCAAAGGTACCTGGATGGCATCAATACCTACATCAAAAAAAGCCCCGAGTCTTTTCCTGTGGAATTTAAACTGGCCGGTATTCAACCGCAACCCTGGCGTATTGAAGATGCACTGGCCATCATGTATTACGTGAGTTGGGGATCATCGGCCAATTTGCAGACCGAGGTCATCGCCCAAATGCTGGTAGAGAAACTTGGCTTGGAAAAAGCCAAAGAGATTTTTCCGCTCAACATCAATCCCGATGAACATAAAAATCCCCGGCAGATTTCCAGGAAATCGATCAAAAAAGTCGTCGGCTTGAACCTCGGACTCGACCGGGGCCTGATGTCTTTTCTGAAGCCGGGTCCTCTGAAGATAGGCAGCAATAACTGGGCGGTGGGTCCGAAATTTTCTCCGGGCAGAAAACCTATCCTGGCCAATGACCCTCACTTGGAAACCAGGATAATGCCGAGTCCCTGGTATCCCATCGGCCTCATCACCCCGGATATAAGATTTGTCGGGGTCGGCATACCAGGGACTCCGTCATTGGTTATTGGAAGAAGCAATTATATCGCCGTAGGGGTGACCAACAGCTATGGTGACATGCAAGACCTGTATATCGAAACCATTGACCCCAAAGATCCCGATCGATACCTGGAAGGCGGGGTATCCCTGCCCTTTCAATGGATCGAAGAAACCTTAAAGATCAAAGATAAGAAAGCCCCTGAAGGATATCGAAAAGAAAAGCTCCGTATCAGGTTAACCAAAAGAGGCCCGGTCGTATCCGAGATCCTCCCCGGATTGAAAACCGATAAAGTAATCACTCTCCGCTGGGCGCCTTTTGAAACCATGAGCCCTTCTCTGGGGTTGGACAAGGTCCAACAAGCCAAGTCGGTTGATGAGATTCGGGAAGCCCTCAAAGAGGTGAATTGGATCGGTCTCAATTTTGTATTTGCCGACACCAAAGGAAATATCGGCTGGCAGACCTCCGGAAAACTACCCATCCGTTCTCAGGGGGAAAGCACCCTGCCCTATATCGTTCACGACAGCCGGGACAATTGGATCGGCTGGATCCCTTTTGAAAAGATGCCCGGGTCTTATAACCCGGACAGGGGATGGTTGGGGACC
>NZ_JBTSLF010000239.1:0-3455 GCF_054640775.1 Candidatus Aquicultor sp.
GCTTGCTGTATAGCGACCAAGCTTAGTATTGGGGCCAAACAGATCCCCATCCCAGCTTATCAGGCGTATCTCTCGCTGCTGTCATACCATCCCTTTAAGATTTAAATTTTGAAAGCGAACAGGTGCAATACATAACGCATGGTTTATTATCCAGCGCATAAGAGCAAAAAAGAAAACCATGAGAAAGCTCGCGTACTTTTCAGTTATAGCTATAGCACTCTTACTATCCGTACTCTTTACGTATCAAAGCGCGGGGCATACGGTGGCAATTGTGAAGAATGCCTTCAGAAAAACCACCACCCCTCCCCCGCAGCCAAAGAAACCAACGGTAACAACGCGCTATGCCGTAGCGACCAACCTTTCAAGTAATCGCGAGAATATACCTGTGCAGGAGCTCGTGCGCCTCTTTAGAGATGGCAAGGTCGCTACGCTTAAAAAAGACAGGGGGGAACTCCCCGTCCTCTTTAAGAGCATACAGCCAAACACCGTTCGCGAGGCATCGATGACCGCAACACCCATAGACACCTTTGCGCTTTTAAAAGTGGACGATTTGCCTCCGGGGCTTAAGGTACTCACGGTCGATGGCAAATCCGTCTGGGATGATGGCGCGTATCCGTTGGTCGCCCGGGTAGAGGAAGACTCGGCAGCGGGTTCCTTCAACGTATCGAAGGTAGTTAAAATGACGGCAGTCGGCGACATTATCCTGGGACGGACCGTGTATCGCAGAATGGCTGAGAAAGGTTACACGGCGCCGTTTTCAAATGTAGCCCCCCGGCTCAAAAAGGCAGATATAACCTTCGGCGACCTGGAATCGCCTTTATCGAACGCATTTACTCCACCGATCCACGGGATGCAGTTTCTGGCCCCAACCGCCGCTATCCAAGGACTGACCCTCTCAGGCATCGACATAGTAGGCCTCGCGAATAACCATAGCACCAACTTCGGGCCGCGGGCTTTTAGCGATACGTTGGACGTGCTGAAGAAAAACAATATCGCATACGTCGGGGGCGGGAGCACCGAGGCTGAGGCTAAAAGCTTTAAGATACTAACCGTTAAGAACAAGCGATTCGCATTTTTAGATTTCAACAGTATCATCGGCGATATGGAAGCCCGGGGTACCTCGCCCGGCGACTGGCATATCTCGCTTCAGCCCTGGGGTGCGATGAACCAGAACCAGGTCGATGAGGTCATAGGCAAAGTGCGCCAAGCCGAAGCAGCCGGCGATTTCACTGTGGTTATGGCCCACTGGAGCCAAGAGTACATCCACGACCCCAATCAAGATAGAGGATTCTCACCGGCCCAGAATACTCGATAAAAACGAGGGCAAACCGATTATGGACGCCGTTTGGGCCAGCTCATCAAAACTGGGCGGTAGTTTTACACTACCGTGCTCGGAACTTACCCGTCGACTAACCGGGACGGCCGCGTCAGAGGCGCAAGACAAGAAATAGTTCCTTATACCCTTCCAAACGGCAGCAAAAGAACCGGCTGCTCGTCTTCGGGAAGGTCTAAGGCATTTTGCACTCCGGTATCATCGAAAGCGCCGATCATGACCGAGCCTAAGCCCAGTGCAACCCCTTGAAGGTGGGCGTTTTCGGCGGCGAGGGCTGCGTCCATATGGACATAGCGCACTCCCCTCTTTCCGTACCGCGATACCATCCGCTCGAACACCGCGACGAACAAGATGGTGACCGCGGCTTCCCGTATCATCTGCTGGCCGAGGCACACCCCTGCAAGCTCACCCCGCATATCGCCGGCGGCAAGTCGTAGTAATCGATGCTCCTGGGGGATGTACTCATAAAGACCGGCTTCAAAACCCACGACATCGCCCGCGATAAGATATGTCTCAATGGGGTATCGCGCCCCGGCCGACGGTGACGCCCTGAAACCCCTGGCCGCACTCGTAATCCCCTGGGCCGACCAGAGAAGCTGCGCTACCTCGGCCAATTGCAGCGGTCCCTCTTTATAGTGCCTCACCGACCGCCGTCGGGAAACGGCCTCTTCAACCGACATGGCGCCAACATACGCGGGCTCGGGAAGCTTAATGGTATCCATTTCATGCATGCGCTCGTACCCATTACCTTGTCATCAATGAAGTTCATGCGGCTTTAGTATATGCTACGTGGATATTCTTAGCCAGCAACATGTTCCGGTGCCTCCGGAACGACAATGGCCATTATGATGTAGGCGATGATGGCGGCGGGCGCCAGCGGAGTAAAGATGAGCACTGCCCAAACAAGCCGGATGAGTATCGGGTCGATATCGAAATATTCGCCCAGCCCTCCCGCAACACCGGCGATCATCCTGTTGGTTCTCGATCTATGGAGCGGTCTTCCTCCGGCTGAGATATGCATTCCACGACTACGGCTGGTGGCTAGAATTATGAGAACGCCAAGCAGTATCAACATCGCCGGCCAAAACGCCGACGAGATAAAGCGGAAAAGAGCGTAGAACGGACCGGGGATGAGGTTGAGATTTTGGAGCAAGAACCATATACCGAGCCCAACCAGGATAAGGCCCAGGATTAAACCGACTTCATTTGAGGATGCCCTTGACGGCCGTGGGCCTGTAGCCGACCCCTCAGAGCCCGGCTCGCATGGCGGGATGATTATCCACGCGATGATATACGCAAGTATGCCGGCCCCACCGAAGAATGCCAGTAAAACAAATGCGAGACGTATGAGGATGGGGTCTACGGCAAGGTATTCGCCGATACCTCCCGCAACACCGCCAAGCACCTTATTTGTCCGCGAACGGCAGAGTTTCTTAGCCTCACCGGCCTTCGTCTCAACCGGAACCGCTTTTGCGGCGGCTTCTGGTCGCTCGCTGGCAGTATTCTGCTGCATGGCCTCTTCTTTATCCTTTTGGCTGTTTTCTTCTTGAGGATTGTTCTCCGACATCGCGCTCCCCTCCGTCTCTATTCTTGCCTAATAGCCCTGCACCTTTAGACTTGAGACTCCAATGTTGACGTACAGCATGATCTTCTTTGCAGCATGGCTGAAGTCTGGTGTTTCGTAGGCTGAAGCACCACGGGGCCTACGAAGATCGATATTTTTAAAATCCGTTGAGGATATACCGCTGTTCATCTTCAACCGCACACCGACGTTTTTCGGCACCATAAGCTTTATATCCGATACCCCCGCATTAATATCCGCCGTAGTGCTATTGGCCTTATCGCCAAAGCGCACCGAAACATCTCCAACGCCGCCTCTTAAATTAAGGTCGCCCACTCGAAGGTCGCGTAAATCAAGATTCCCCGTAGCGGCACCGGTTCTTATATCAAGATCCCACGCGATATCCTTTGAGAAAAGCACTCGCCAGGTACGCTGGCGTCCGCTGCCCACGAAACCGATTTCGCCCCTGTGCGGTCGTATCGAAAGCTCGGCGCTCGATCCCGAACGGCTGAAGGTAAACTGCGGTTTCTCTTTGACGGTAAATACTTTAGCGTCGATATC
>NZ_JBTSLF010000240.1:0-3446 GCF_054640775.1 Candidatus Aquicultor sp.
GGCGGTATGTACGCGCTTGCCGCGGCGCGCGCTTTAAGCAGGTTTACGGACAAGTCCGCGCATGAAATTGTGGCTGAATCAATGAAGATTGCTTCGGAAATATGTATCTATACAAACGACAATATCACAATAGAAGAACTATAGGGGAATAAGATGGCAAAAGAATTTACACCAAAAGAGATAGTAGAACAGCTTGATAAATATATCATAGGTCAGGATAATGCAAAAAAAGCCGTGGCGGTCGCGCTGCGTAACAGGATAAGGCGCCAGAAACTTCCGGCTGATATGCAGGAAGAAGTGACGCCGAAGAATATTCTGATGATAGGGCCCACCGGCGTGGGTAAAACAGAAATTGCGCGCAGGCTTGCAAAACTTGTACGCGCGCCTTTTATTAAAGTGGAAGCGTCAAAGTTTACCGAAGTGGGCTACGTGGGCCGTGACGTGGAATCAATTGTAAAGGATATAATGCAGGCGGGCGTTAATATGGTGCGCGACGACCATATGGCCATGGTGAAAGTAAAAGCGGAAGGGCTTGTTGAAGACAGGCTGCTGGATCTTTTAGTGCCGCCGGTAAGGCAGCAGAAAAAATCAATGATGACCGAAGAAGAAATAGAGCAGCAGAAGCAGGAAACTGAAAGATTTAAGGACACAAGGGAAAAATTCAGGCAGCAGTTAAAACGCGGCGAGATGGAAGAAAAATATGTGGAGATAAACACAAGGCCAAGGCAGGCGCCCATGTTTGAAATAATGTCGGGGCAGTCAATGGAAGATATTGGAATGGGGCTGCAGGACATGATGGAAAATCTGGGCGGCGGTAAGGTTAAAAAGAAAAAAGTGACAATACGGGAAGCCAGGGCAATTATACTGGAAGAAGAAACAGCTAAACTTGTGGACATGGACAAGGTGACAAAAGAAGCGCTTGAACTTGTGCAGGGAAACGGTATTGTTTTCATTGATGAACTTGATAAAATAGCAAGCAGCAGCGCCCACGGCAGCGGTATTGATGTTTCGCGCGAAGGCGTGCAGCGCGACATACTTCCTATAGTGGAAGGCACAACTGTCATGACAAAATACGGCACGGTAAGGACAGACCACATACTTTTCATAGCGGCGGGTGCGTTTCATGTTTCCAAACCGTCGGATTTAATACCGGAACTGCAGGGCAGGTTTCCGATAAGGGTGGAACTTAGCAGCCTGACACAGAACGATTTTGAACGCATATTAAAAGAGCCGGAAAATTCGCTTATTAAACAGTATTCGGCGCTGCTTGAAACGGATGACGTAAAACTTGATTTTGACGACGGCTCAATTTCGGCTTTGGCGCAGCTTGCGTTTGAAGTAAATGAGACCACGGAAAATATCGGCGCAAGAAGGCTGCATACTATAATAGAAAAGGTGCTGGAAGACGTGCTGTTTGAAGCGCCTTACGGAAAAAAAGAAAAACGCCTTGTCACCAAGGACTGGGTGGAAGGCAAGTTGAAAGACATGGTAAAGGACAGGGATTTAAGCAAGTATATTCTTTAAAGGCGGCAGCTCGGCAGCTCAGAGGCTCGGCAGCTCAGCAGACAATAAGGAGCGAAAAATGGTAAACGCTATTGAAAAGGCACGTGTACTTACAGAGGCGCTTCCGTACATTAAGAAATTCACGGGCGCCACATTTGTCATAAAATACGGCGGCAGCGCCATGGCAGAAGAAAAGTTTAAAAACTTTTTCATGGAAGACGTGGCCCTGCTTAATTATGTGGGCGTACGCACGGTTTTGGTACACGGCGGCGGCGATGAAATTTCCGCCATGGCAAAAAAACTTGGCAAAGAAGCGGTCTTTGTGCAGGGGCACAGGGTAACGGATAAGGAAATGCTTGATATCGCGTCCATGGTGCTTATCGGAAAAGTTAATAAGGATATTGTCCGCAGCTTAAACCTTCACAACCTGAATGCAATTGGTTTGTCCGGCAAGGACGGCAACCTGCTTATAGCTAAGAAAAAAAAGGAAGGCAAAGTGGATATAGGTTTTGTGGGCGAAGTTACAAAAGTAAACACCGGTCTTTTAGACGCGCTTGAAGAAAAAGGATACCTGCCCGTTATTGCGCCCATAGGCACGGACGCGCAGGGCAACGGTTATAACATAAACGCGGATCTGGCAGCGGCAGAAGTGGCAAAAGCGCTTAAAGCGGACAAGCTTATTTATATTACAGACACTGACGGAGTGAAATTACACGGCAAATATGTGGCTACGCTGCGCGTCGGCGATATCGCAAAGAATATTAAAAACAAACAGATAACAGGCGGCATGATTCCCAAACTTAACTCTGCCAAAGAAACGGTGGCGGCAGGCGTAAAGAAAGTGCACATTATAAACGGGACAAAAGAACACTCTATGCTGCTTGAAATATTTACTAAGGAGGGAACAGGCACTGAAATAGTGAAATAAGCGTCTGATAAAATCATGAATAAAAAATTAAAAGCTGATGACAAAAAATACATAGGCAATACTTTCAAGCGTTACGACGCTGTCTTTGCAAAGGGCAGCGGCGCGGTAATAACAGATACTGCCGGGAAAAAGTATATAGACCTTCTGGCTGGTGTTGCGGTAAACCTTCTTGGGTATAATAATCCCGCGGTCAACGCGGCTATGACAGCGCAGATAAAAAAATACACGCATACTTCCAACTGGTTCTACAGCGAAAATCAGATTAAGCTGGCGGAACTGCTTGTAAAAAATTCTTTCGGCAGCAAAGTTTTTTATGTAAACTCCGGCGCGGAAGCAACCGAAGTGGCAATTAAGATAGCCCGCAAGTGGGGTGTTCTGCATAAGAACGGCGCGTATAAAGTGATAACAATGCGCAACAGCTTTCACGGAAGGACAATTGCGGCCCTTACGGCAACAGCGCAGGAAAAGTTTCACAAGTATTTAAAGCCGCTTCCGGAAGGGTTTATGCGGAATTTAATGATGTCTCTTCCGTGGAAAAACTTATTGATGAAAAAACAGCTGCTGTCCTGGTGGAACCCATACAGGCAGAAGGCGGAGTGCTGCTTCCAAATAAAGAGTATTTTAAAGAATTAAAAGCGCTGTGCGAAAAAAAGAATGTCCTTTTAATCGCGGATGAAGTGCAGACAGGGCTTGGCCGCACGGGAAAACTTTTTGCATACCAGAATTTTGGGTTTGAACCCGATATGATGACTCTTGGAAAAGGTTTGGGCGGCGGGCTTCCGCTGTCAGCTGTTGTAATTTCCGAAAAAATTGAAGATGTCTATACTGTAGGCGACCACGGCACCACAATGGGCGGAAATCCTGTGGCGTGCGCCGCGGGTTACGCGACATTAAAACAGATAAACACAAAACCAATGTTAAAAGCGGCGATGACAAAAGGCAGTTATATAATGAAGAGTTTAATGAAGCTTAATAACCCGCGGATTAAGGATGTAAGGGGAATGGGTCTGATTAT
>NZ_JBTSLF010000241.1:0-3445 GCF_054640775.1 Candidatus Aquicultor sp.
CGGAGCCACTCTCATTTGAAATGAAAATTATTTCCAAGCCATCAGTGGAATATGCAGGGTGAATGGTTTTCGCGTTATTAAAGTTTGTTAATTTATTTTCGCTATTCTTTAGAATTGAATATTCCCAGAGATTCGAACTGAGGAGTTCGAAATTATTTAGATTAGAAATTGGATTGTTATCATCCTGTCGCGCAAAGACTAGATGGTCGCCATCTGGTGACCAAACGGGCGGGTAATTCCAGACAATATTTGATATCCGACGAACCGTTGTTCCGTCTAAATTTATGATAACCAAATCGCGATTGGGGAAGGGCTGACCCAGATTGAGTGCCAAAAAAGCGATTTTATCTCCCTTGGGGGACCAGCGCAGCCAGGCGAATGTTTGATTTGTGTCCTTGATCAATGTCTAATCAGCTCCTTCTAACATCTTAATCCTGAGTTCTGACTGATCAGTCCCAGCAAGAGTAACCGAGTAGGCCGTTGCTCCATCTGCGGGTGAGATATCGGCACTAATTGTTCCGACTGGCAATGCCGAATTACGATATTCATCATCTTTCGAGAGCAAATAAATTGCTCTGCCTGAAACATTTTGGTTGTCAGCTAGGAATAGTAAGACCGTGTTGCTATCTGGTGACCATGAGACGAAACTCCCAAGGTGCAACGAAGTTAATCTCCGCCCATTGACATCTGTGATATAGGTCGAGATTTGGCCATACGCTTCAGGCGACTCAACCGTCACCGCAAAGGCCTTCCTATCTGGCGACAGATAAATCTCTTTTTTGTAGTCAGTAGGCTGTTCGGTAAAGGCTATGGTAGATTGGGAGTCTGGGTAGTTGACTATTGTTTTATAATTTTTGGGTTCATCTGTCCCCGATGGCTGTGAAGTGTATAGGAATTTTGATGTTTGATGTTTATTGGCTTCTGTCGCGGGAATACCTAAAAATGCAACTGACAAGAAGAATCCGATAACAATGACGAGGTTGAATTTATGAGATCTTTCCATTATTATTCCACTCTAAAAGTTTTTAGAACTTCATCGAAGTCAGCGATCTCGCTCTCGGGAATATCACGATATCGAAGCGCAATTCCTTGGAAAATATTTCCATTCTTATTTAAATTGAGAAATGCAATTCGGTCATTATTATCAAAGATCTGACTTATCTCCTGATTCACAACGATAATCGCATCGATATTTTTGCTTATATAAAGTTGTTCCGCTTCGACATAGTGATATTTTTCTTTTGTAAATCTTATTTTGTAGACATTATCTTGACTCTTCGTAAATTCAAAAAAATCAAACAAGGTAGCGCCTCGGGCTTGCGTGGCTAAATCGATCACGTAATTAGCTGTATTACCCCCAAAAAAGACTGATTTTTTTGAGAAATAACATTGGATCTGGGAACCAGCCATTCCTCCCTTTTCAATATTACAAATTACTCCGCCCCATGTTGGGGGATGATTGAATGCAAATCCAAATTCCTCGCTTGTATATGTTTCCCAATCCGTCGGGATAGTGTTTGTTGGCGTTGATGTCGGCGTTCCGGTTGCTGTCGGAGATATTGTTGTGGTTGTTGTCGGCTCTGGCTCGTCGGTCGGGTTATTGTTTAACGTATAAATCCCATAACCCATACCAGCGAGGATCGCTAGCAAAAACACCCCAATCAAATATTTCTTGTAGGCGGGGATCTCTGTCGAGAATTTATCTTGTTCGTTCATATTCTTACTATAGGTCTGACGGGTTATCTGTGTCAAATCTATAGAATTCGGAATGTCGCGAGGATTTTGGTTCCCTTAGTTGGCTCCGTGCCTTTAGCCTAAGGAATAGCTATTGTTTTTGAGATTTTGTTCATTTGCAAATCGTACTCAATAATTGTTCCTCCTGAATGGGTTGGATTAAAAAATAGAACGATATCATAGTTACCACCCCAGCCAATGATCTGGCAAAATTCATTGATTCGATCCAATCGGGTGACTACTTTGTTTCCGGTATTAAAATATTTCCATTGCCGTTCTTTCAGGTCTTTATAAATCAGTTTTGTACCATCGCTCGTCATCAGGAAATTTGAGTCAATCTGTTCGCCTGTATCTTCCTTGTAATCAGTACCGAGCTTATTCGAGAATTCGTAACTATAAAGCCATCCGCCCGGTCCACCATAGTATTCGCTAGCGGAAGTGGTATCATATGGAGTTCGGGTTACAGCAAATAACTTACCGGCGAGGAGTTGTGGTGAGTCAAAGCGACGTTTCGATTCGGATAACCGTCCATCGTCAAAAAAAGTAAATTGGCCAGTTTTTCTGTCTAATAAGTAAGCCGTTGTTTGTCGATTGTAGAGTGATGAGGAGACGTTCACGTCACCCAAAATTGTTTGCGAATCATCCCCCCAGAAGAATAAGGTGCTATTGATATTGTTTAGGGTTACGTCTTCAATTTGTACTTCATTTGGCCAATCAATTTTTTTTGTTGTGTTGGCTGCTATATCATAGATGTGGAGCCACCCCCTTTGGCTGGTCAGTGTATTTGCGTCCGTGTTTGCAATGAAGAATGCTACCGAACCACCGTCAGGTGACCAACGAGCGCGTAATGGATTTCGATCAGCGTACTGTTCTTTGTGAATGATTGTTTCTCTATCGTTATCAATGTCGTAAATAGCCACATTGACGATTTTTTGGTTATCTATCTGTTCTTCAAATGAATAAGCAAGCGCTTGTCGGGTAGTTGAAAAAACAAGCCAATTGATAGATCCCTGTAAATACTTAACTGGTTTTATTGAGCCGACCATCATGTTAATTTCTCGGATTTGTAGGGGTGCAATATTCTGATCAAAATTATATGCAGCTGGGTAGAAATTTGCTTTAGCTCCATTTGGAACGCGAATACCGGCACTATATGGACTGGATAGGTTCCCATATTGGTAGAGATTTTCGGCAAAAATGTATGAGTAATCGGTCGCAGTTGATGAGGGTGTAATAGTGGGTGCCGAGTAGGAGGAGGTTGTCGGACTCAGGTTAGTTATAGGGTTTTGTGTGCTAGCGGGGGTTTTTATCTGATCGGGTTGGTTTTTTCGATTCGTTGCAAACACCCCATAACCAATACCAGCAAAGATTGCTAAAGAAAGTACCCCAATCAAATATTTCTTGTAGACGGCCTTTTTTATCGATTGTGCTTTTAGCTCATTCATTTGATCTGATTATAGCGAAAAATGCCCAATAAAGTAGGCATTGTCAGGCGAGGGCTTGCTAGGCGTAGTTGTTTTGTATCGACGGGTTAGTGATCGAGGCCGTGGGTTTTATCCAGACGGACCTGGAAGACCCGGCGGTAGACGAGACCGACGACCGCCAGGGTAGCATAGAGGTACCAGAGTGGTCGGAGCTGGCTGATGGCAGGCGCGACGTCCGTGCCGATGGTCAGACTATGGAAAAAGACAAGGGTGAATACTAGGTAATT
>NZ_JBTSLF010000242.1:0-3421 GCF_054640775.1 Candidatus Aquicultor sp.
CGCTCGTCACATGGCTGTAGTAACGAGGGGGATTCTGGCTTCATGCTCATATAGTTATGATACTTTCGAGTATGGACCTCCTTGGCGTGTTATTTTTATAAACGGACGCTCTGCGAGATATGCCTCGAGGAGCTTGTCTCTTGATTTGATTCTGACCGGTGCGCCGGGCTCCCAGATCGGCTCTTTTACGTAAGCAAGACCAATGCCCTGTTTGAGGATCGGTGAGTACCCGCCACTGGTTACGGTTCCTATCTCGTTGCCGGTATTATCGAGCATCGTATCCCCTTTTCTAGCTATGCCGTGATTGACGATGAAGCCGGTCAATTTCTTTTGTATTCCCGTGTGAAGTTGCCGTTCTAACGCGTCGCGGCCGACAAAATCGCCTTTATCGAACGAGACGAACCGTTGAAGGCCTGCTTCCAGCGGTGTCGTTTCTTCGGTTATGTCGTTTCCATAGAGGGGCAATCCTACCTCAAGGCGCAGCGTGTCGCGGGCGCCAAGCCCGGCGGGTTTAGCGCCCGCCGCTATCAATATCGTCCATGCGTGCTTTGCCGCCGCCGGGTCGCACATAATTTCATACCCTTCTTCGCCGGTGTAACCCGACCTCATAATGGTAAAGTTGTGGCCATCTATTTTGATTGTTTTTGCGGTATAGCGCTTGTATGTACTGGGGTCCTCTTTATAGACATCCCGTAGAATATCGGGTGAGTTTGGCCCCTGGAGCGCAAGAAGGCACAGCTCATCAGTGCGATCGTATAGTTCGACCCTAGGGGATCCGTACTTTTTGAACCAGGTCAGGATGGCGTTTTTTCGAGCAGCGTTTGGAACCGTATAGTAATCGTTGTCGCCGAAGCGATAGATTATCTCGTCGTCTAAGATGCCGCCCGACTGGTTGCAGAAGAGCGTATAGGCGCCTTTGCCGATGGGGAGTTTTGCGATATCCGCAGTTGCGACATATTGAAGGAACTCCGTTGCGCCGCTTCCCCTTATTTCGATCTTCCCGAGGTGCGAAACATCAAAAAGGCCTGCTGCCATGCGCACGGCCATGCTTTCCTGGATGATGCTGGTATAGGAAAGTGCGAGTTCCCAACCGGCAAATTCGGTAAAGCGTGCCCCGAGTTGGTATTCTTCCGTGTAGAGTGGTGTCCTCTTTAGCATCTCTTGTTCCCCTTTTACGGCTTGTTTGATATATTATGCATTTCCGTTTTGGGCGGTATTGAAACGGGACGGGTTCCGGACGTAAAAAGCCCCCGTGAGAAAGCGGGGGCTTTTTACTCCTACCTTGGAATTACGTGGTTAGTTATTATTTTTTGTAATCAAGCGTAGCTGCGATCATCTGAGCCGCCTCGCACCGTGTTGCCGGATTGTTCGGCCTGAATGTTTTATCCGCATAGCCGTTCACAATATCTGCGGTTACACAAGAATTGATGAGTTCTTTCGCCCAGTGCGAGTTGATATCGGTCAGGCTGCTGCTACCCTTTGGCAGGTCAAGCGCCATCGCGAGAATTTTGGCGATCTCCCCGCGCGAGATATTCTTACCAGGTCTAAAGAAGCCATCTTTGTAGCCGTGTAGAACACCGTGGGCTTTGCCGGTCTCGATGTACTTGAATGACCAGTCGCCGGTGTCAACATCCGGGAAGGATGCGTTTGAGGTGTTCTCAAGCTCCCAGCCCATTGCTACAACGAGCATCTTTGCGAACTCGGCGCGGGTGACGTCTTGCTCCGGCCTGAAGGTTCCGTCCGGATACCCGCTGACCGCATTCAGAGCTATAAGCCGTGCGGCGGCTTCGCTACAGTACATGCTGGCGGGAACATCCTTGAATACGACCGCACCTTTTACTTTGGTTATCGCGGCTTCAACTTCATTCGACCTGCCACTCTCATTGCGAGAGGTATCCACGGCAGTGACGTAATAAATATAGGTCGTGCCGGCTTCGGCTGAAGAATCATTAAACGTCTCTTTGCTTAACAGCGCGTCATTCAGCTTCTTGAATGAGTCGCTCGAGCCTTTTACTTTGCGATAGAGGTTATAGCCTGCGAGATCGCTCTCCGGGCTCTTCGTCCAGGCAAGCGAGATTGTTGGATCTGTTGACGTCACTCGCAGTTTGAGTGGTGCCGCCGGTGGAGTGATATCGCCACCACCGCTAACTGGCCGGCTAACCACGTGAATCGTAACTGTTGCGGTCTCAGATGGTAGCGGTATATCAGAGGGTGGCATAACCGGATCGAATGCGCCACCTGGGTACATCGAGTGGTATTCGCAAACGAAGAACGTAAAGGTATCTTCGCCGACGAAGCCGGAATCAGGTGTGTATTTTACTGTGTTGCCACTTATAGACCAGTTATTACCATACGCAACAAGCCCGCTAAGTGTACCATGCAATGGGGTTGTTTCTACAAAGTAAAACAGAGGATCGTTCTCGACATCAGAACCAAGTAAGGTGATGTCTGTAGGTGTATCTCGGTAAACAGTTATCGTTTGGTTGTTGGCTACAGGTGCATCCTCCATAGGAGTCACCCCTATGGAATAGGTTGCGTTGTTCGAGTCGTCTATACCGTCATTGGCTTTGAACGTGAAGCTATCCGGTCCGTTGTAGTCCTTAGCTGGCGTATAGATAACCTCACCATTCTCGTTTATCGCGCTAAGCGAGCCGTGGGCCGGCCCGGTTACGATACTTAACGTAAGCCCATCATCATCTTCATCGGTCGCTTGCAGTGCGATTGTCTTGGCCGTATCCTCAGCTGTCGAAGTGCTGTCATCTAAAACTACCGGCGGGCGGTTATCTGAAGCCTCGTATCCTATTGGCCAATAGTCTATGCCTCTAGTATTATCGTTTGGTTTATACCTGTATGCGACAAGGCAACTATCTGAGTCCGGGCTGAACGCTATGGAGGGTTGGGATAGGTCGTGGTCTGCATCCGGTTTACTGATAAAAGCGCTGCCGCCTGTGCCGTCATGATTGAAGAATCTTGCTTCGAGCCCAGGCCTCTGGTTAACAAGGGTCTCCCAGGCTACAGCAAAGCTATCGTCGCTTCTCCATGTTACCGTCGGGTTCGTTTCCTCGCCTTGGTTTATAACAACCGGGTTATCTTCAATCGACGTCAAATTAGTGTCGCCATATTGCACAACCTTACACAAGATGTCGTCATCGACAGAAGACTCAGCGGCATCTTCCTGAAATGCGAGCAGGAACTTGCCGTGGTCGCTGTCAAATGCCATTGCCGGGTTGGCGTGGGTGCTCGCCTTATTGGAAACATGGATTATCGACCCGTGTCTGGTCGCACTAGGCTCAATATCGATGAATCGCCCTTTGATATCCGACTTACCGTCACCGCGCTCGCTTTGCCAGGCAACAAAGAACTTTCTGACGCCGGTAGAGCTGTCAAAGCCGATTACGGGATTCTCTTGATTCGCTGTATC
>NZ_JBTSLF010000243.1:0-3395 GCF_054640775.1 Candidatus Aquicultor sp.
GGGCACTGGCAATGCGAGCAGCGCTGTAGGGTTTCGTTGTGCGCGGTAGCCCTAGGGTGTAACAGTGAGGTGTTTTATACACAATATATTGTATAAGCAATCTTCTAATCTATTTACTCAAATGCCACAGATTGAAAATTTGGTGCTATTTCAAAAAGTATGTGATTTTATCTCTTTTGTGCATCCTTACGTTGCGAAATTTCCAAAAAATGAGCGATTTGTACTCGGGCAAAAAATTGAAGACGAGTTGTTGTCTTTTGTAAAACTTCTCATGTTGGTAAATAAAAAAACTGTACGCGTATCTCAAGACGCAGATGCGCTCTGTTTGCGTTTGGACGTGGCGCAGGTATATATACGCCTTGCGCATACTATGAAATTTATCAACACTTCTTCGTATTTGCGTATATCGGAACGATTGCAGGAATGTACACGGCTGTGTTACGGATATTGCAAGCCATTTTCTTCTATCTCTGTTGTGGAGAGTTTATCTTCAGCAAGAGAGAGGGGATAAAATCGCACAATAGTTGTCTTTTGTCTTCATTCGCGGAGCGAATTGGAACAACGGGTCTAATGCAGGAGCGTTCGCGTTGAACTTGAATTGGGGCACTGGCAATACGAACAACAATGTAGGGTTTCGTTGTGCGCGGTATTCCATACAAATAAAATCTGAGTCCGATCCACTTGTTTATGGACAAATGGCAGTACTCATAGGGCTACTGATTTTGTTCCTTCTTGAGTATTCTATACATACTTTTGTGTAGAAAAAAGGGAAAATACAAACCCGTTTCTCCGTATGATTGTGTTGTATATACAATCTCTCATGCGGAGCTAGAGGGTTAAAAACTCTGGACAGAGCGGAGCGGAGTCCAAAGAGAAGGTTATTATTTACATAAATTGCCTACACCATATAATATATATAATAATATATATCGCTAAACACTACTTTTTGTACTCTATCACAATACCCGCCATGGCGGGTATTGTGATAGAGATGAATCTCATTAAAATTATACATTAGATTCCAAATATCTTACGCAATTCATTCATGCCTGGCACCTCTTTTGTCTCAAAATACAATATGTGTTTCTTATAAGAAATACTTAATATGTCACATAGAAATTGTATTTCTTCTTTACAATCATAGGGATATATCCACACACTCTTTTGTAATTGATACATACCAAGTTCTTTCACTTTTTTTCGAAAATCATCTCGCTCTTGCTTATGTTTTGAGGGTATGTCGTACATAACTACTCTCCATAATTTGTCCCACCGCATTGCCTTTTTGTGATTACTATTATACAAAAAACTTTGCGCTATTTGTTTTCCTTTCTCGGTCAGTTCTATGCGGGTTTCAGTTTTTGTTTTTATGATCTCAATATAATTTGATTTCACTAGACGATATATGGGAAGTGGACCACTCTTACTTGGCTTCAATTTCTTAAATACCGCCTTCCATAACATGGTTGCTACCCTTGGAGTCATTGGAGGAGCTATTACCAAAGCACCCGATATTAGTAAAAAGGATAAGATTTTTTGTACAATCTCAGAATGAGGTCTATTTCCTTTCATGGGTAATATATATTTAATTATTTATATAAGTAATATACAGCTATTTATACTCTATCACAATACCCGCCATGGCGGGTATTGTGATAGAGTATGTGTACTAGATATTTCTTTATTATCTTTGTTATAGACATACTTCACTATGGATTTATTTGAACAAGTAATTTCATTTCAAAATTTATATAATGCGTATATTTTGGCGCGCAGAGCCAAACGTTATAGATATACAGTTTTAAAGTTTAGTGAGAATTTGGAAAAAAATTTATGTGCGTTGCGTACTGATTTGTTACATGGAACATACATACACGGAGGATACAGGGAGTTCATAGTAACCGATTCAAAGAAACGAACTATTCAAGCGGCGCCGTTTCGGGATAGGGTTTTACATCACGCGTTATGCTCCGTAATAGAACCACTATTTGAAAAGACATTCATGTATAATTCATATGCGTGTCGGGTTTCTAAGGGAACTCATAGAGCGGTTCGCAGATTACAATCGTACATACAATCACATACGCGGATACGAGAGAGAGAGAGAGAGAGGTTGTGCCGTCCCAAATTTACTGTTTAAAATGTGATATTCGCAAATATTTTAATTCTGTTGATCATGTGGTTTTATTATGTTTATTGCGTAAGCAAATACTTGATCCACGCGTGTTGCGTTTATGTGAACTAATTGTACGTAGTGTTTCTAGTGGTATCCCAATAGGAAATCTTACTTCACAGTTGTTTGCAAACATTTATTTGAATGAATTGGATCACTATGTAAAAAGAACACTTCACGAAAAACAGTATATTCGGTATATGGATGATTTTGTGATTTTGAGTAACGATAAAAAACGATTGCATGTGGATAAAAAACTCATTGAAGAGTTTTTACACACGATCCTTAAGTTGGAATTACATCCAAAAAAATCGGATATATTCCTCATAGAACGAGGTATTGATTTTTTGGGGTATCGGGTATTTCCACATTATCTTACCTTGCGAAAATCAACCGTGAAAAGGAGAAAGCAAAAATTCAAAGAGCTTGCGTGGAGTTACAAACAGGGGAATATTTCAAATTCTACTAGTTTTAGAATTGGGAATGATTATTCGGTATATTATTTTAATGGCCTCATCGACGATGTTCGCATTTACAACAAAGCCCTTTCTCCCGCAGAAGTTTTGACAATATACAATTCTACGAAGTAGAATTATAAGTGACTAATAACTAGTAACAAGTAACGAAGAAATGGTTGTAATTACTGATTACTAGTTGCTAATTACTATTCATCCTCCTTTTTCCTTCCTTACTTCTCTGCTATGATGTCGTAAATGAAACGGCTCCATATTCATTATTCTATTCTTTTCATAAGTGTTGTAATTCTTACCGTGGGAGTATTGGCTTTTTTTGTGTATGCGCGAGGCGAGCGTACTGTTACCATAACTTCTGTTGCCCCGATCACTTTTCAAGCCCCTGAGATTCCGCAAACAATTACAACTCCTTTTGTATGTAATACACAAACACTTTTAGCTAGTTCAAGCGATCAGCGTTGGTGTAACGAATTGCCACTTGTTAATCGCGCGCGATTGTTTCAGATTGATTTAACACACAATGTTATTTTATTTTTTCAGGAAGGTGTGTTGAAAAAAACATTTCCTATAGCATACCAAGCGCCTTATGGTAAATGGTTTCAGACCCCGACAGGTTTTTTTGAAATTGGCGTAAAACGAGAAAAATTTATGTCGTCTATATTTCCCGTATGGATGGAACACGCGGTACAATTATATGAAGATTTTTTTATACATGGAATTCCTTATTATCAGGATGGCACACGGGTAAC
>NZ_JBTSLF010000244.1:0-3369 GCF_054640775.1 Candidatus Aquicultor sp.
GACCCCTTTTTTTACCGGGTGATCCGATTAGCCAAGAAGGTCAAGGCCGGCGCCGAATTCATCCAAACCCAATGCATTTACAATCTCGACCGTTTTAAAGAATGGATGACCCAGGTGCAAGACCGGGGACTCCACGAAAAGGTCCATATCCTCGGTGGAATCACCCCATTGAAGTCGGCCAAGATGGCCGAATATATGAAAAGTCAGGTAGCCGGAATGGACATCCCCGAAGCATTAATCAAGCGTATGAAAGCGGTACCGGCCAAGGGACAAAGGCAGGAAGGGCTTAAAATCAGCATAGAAACTATCCAGGCCTTAAAAGAAATTGAAGGAGTCCACGGTGTTCATATCATGGCCATCGAATGGGAAGAGGCCGTTCCCCAAATCGTGGAACAGGCCGGGCTACTTCCGAGACTGCTTTAGTTCTGAGATGAAAGTTTTGAGTTCGGAGTTCGGAGTTTAGAGTTCGGGAGTGATCGGTTTCACTCCGAACTCCGAACTCGATTTCACTATCAAAGAGGAATCTAATGCCACCTAAATATCATATTCATACGGCCCCGGTGCCCAATCGGTTTCCCACCGTCATACGGTCCGGGGTCATTGCCTGGGAAGAGGGTTGTCTTAAATGCCCTAAATGTGTCAAACGGGAATGTGTTTACGGGGTTTATGACAAGCGAGGGCTCGATCCCCGTTTGATGTCCGATTCATTGGACAGTTTGTGTAAAGATTGCTTCCGCTGTGTCCAAAATTGTCCCAATCGTCTGATCCATAAGGCCTTAAACCCCGACTATAAAAATCTCGGGGATCAATACTGGACCTCAGAAATCATCTCAAAGCTTTGGTACCAGGCGGAAACGGGTAAAATTCCGGTCTCCGGTGCCGGATACGGGGGCCCATTTTCAGGATCAGGATTTGACGCCATGTGGACCGATATGTCCGAAATAGTCCGGCCCACCCGGGATGGAATTCATGGCCGGGAATATATCAGCACTCAGGTCGACCTGGGGCGGAAACATCAGGCCCTGGAGTTTGATGCCCAGGGAAACCTCTTGTCTCCGATCTTGCCTTCGGTAGACATCCCCCTTCCGATCATTTTCGATAAATTACCCTGGTCTCCCCCGCGTGACCGCATTAATCACACCCTGCTGCGGGCGGCGAAAAAGATCGGTACGTTCACGATCATCTCCCAGGAAGATTGGCATCCGAGTCTGAAGACCTATTCGGATCACCTCATGCTCCTTCTGACCGGGGATCCTGAAGAATTTGACCAATCCATTATTAAAAAACTTCGTTTAATAGAGATTCCTGATGGGCCCCGGGTCCTGGAAAGGCAGAAATGGCTGAAAGGAATAAATCCTGAGGCCGTTATTGCCGTCCGAATTTCCTTAAATCCTCAGGCAAAGGATCGGGCTTTGGAACTTACCCAGGCAGGCCTGGAAATCCTCCATTTTATGGCAGACGAATTCGGCCGGGAAGAAGGGGAGGACCCGTTTTTCATTAAGGACCGGATCAAAGAGGTCCATTTACATCTGGTAAAAAACGGACTCCGGGATCAGGTTACCCTCCTGGCCGGGGGTGGTGTGGCTATGGCTGAAGACCTGGCCAAGCTGATTATTTGCGGGGCCGATGCCGTCACCCTGGACATTCCCCTTCTGGTTGCTTTGGAGTGCCGTGTCTGCCGCAGATGTGCCGAAGGCATTCCCTGCCCGGTGAATATTGCTCAGATATACCCGCCCCGTGGACAGGCCCGAATCAGAAACCTGATAGCCGGTTGGTACAACCAGCTTTTGGAAGTCATGGGGGCCATGGGCATCCGCGAGGCTCGGCGATTGAGGGGTGAAATGGGCCGGGCCATGTTTTTTGAAGACTTAGAAAGGGAGATTTTTCTTCCTCTCCATAAAAGGAATTAACCTATGTCTGACGGCTTCGTAAAAAAGCCCATATGTCCCGCGTTCCGCGGGATTGCACTGCGACCTTCGTCATTGCGGCGTACTTCTCTGTACGCCTCATTCCTCAGATCTTGTGCGCCTTGCCTCTGGGCTTTTTACTGTGCTGTCCCATCTGATGACTTTTTTCGAGGGTATCATGTCTGATATATATGTTTCTCAATTTGTTCCTCCCGAGGTGAAACCGGCACCGACTCGCTTTCGCCATGCCTTAAGCAAGTACCGTATTACCATTGGGAAGGATTGTGACAATTGCGGCCTTTGCTTGAAGCTTTGCCCTTATGGGGTCTATCAGCCAGGGGCTAAACGACCTAAGCCCGGCAAAGATTTCCTCTGCCTGGGTCCGGCCTGCCAAAAAAACGACTATTTTTGTATAGCCCGCTGTCCCAAAGAAGTCATCACCATGAACCCCAATCCCTCTTTTGAGGTGTTGGGCGATAAGAGGTGGACGGCCGATCTACTGGCCAGTACCTGGTATATGGCTGAAACCGGGGAAGTCCCCTATCAGGGGCTCAATTATAAGACCGGGAATTCAGGGGGCGGTTTTGATAAACTCCGGCTCGTCTTCCCTCCCGACAAGGCTTTGGATTGCCGGGATGAGGATATTTCCCTGTCCCTGGAGCTTAACCGCACCGGAGACGAGCGCCCATCCATTATTCTTCCGATTCCCTTCTACCTGGGGGGTATGTCCTTCGGTTCGGTGAGCATCAATGCCATTCTCTCCCGGGTCCGGGCAGCCACGGCCTGGGGAACTTTCTGCTGTACCGGCGAAGGGGGGTTTCCTGATGACCTGATCCCCTATGAGGATCATATCATCACCCAGGTGGCCACCGGCCTTTTCGGGGTTCGGGAGGAAACCATTCAGCGGGTGCGCATCGTGGAATTTAAATATGCCCAGGGCGCCAAGCCAGGATTGGGGGGGCATTTGTTAGGCGACAAAGTCACCCCGGAAGTAGCCCGCATGCGGGAAGCCGTGGTGGGTACCTCCCTTTTCTCACCCTTTCCATTTCATAGCGTCTATTCGGTGGAAGACCATAAAAAACATATCGACTGGATCAAAGAGATCAATCCCCGGGCCTTGGTTTCCGTAAAGGTCTCCACCCCGAACGACGTGGATATGGTGGCCGTCGGGAGTTATTTCGCCGGGGCCCATATCCTCCAGTTGGACGGCAGCTACGGCGGTACCGGGGCCGCTCCGGATATCGCCAAAAAGAATATTGCCATGCCCCTGGAATACGCCGTCCCCAAAGTTCATAAGTTTCTTACCGATGAAGGTATCCGGGATAAGCTGACCTTGATCGCCAGCGGCGGAATACGGACCGGGTATGACGTGGCCAAGATCATTGCCCTGGGCGCCAACGGCGTTTGCCTGGGCACCACCGATATGGTGGCCCTGGAATGCCTTCGCTGTCACAACTGCGAA
>NZ_JBTSLF010000245.1:0-3339 GCF_054640775.1 Candidatus Aquicultor sp.
TGGTCGCCGGTGCGGATTCTTGCCCAAAAAATGTTTCAGGTTAAAGCATGGCTAAACGTCCCATAGTCCTTTGCCTTGCTCTGTGCCTGATGGCGGGTATCCTTTTTACCTGGCCCATGGCCTCTTCTTTTTTTTCTTCCATTCCCTATACCCTGAAGCCGATACCGGGATATGAGCGTGTTCCTTTGATCCCCGGTGATCACTTGCAGGCCTATTATTGGTACTGGCTTCTGTCGGATAATCTGTTCGGGGGTTCTACCTTTTTGTCAAACCCTTATGAATTCAACGGGCCGGCAGGACCGATGAGCACGGTTTCTGCCTTTTTCCCTTTTTCCCTTCTTTATATCATTTTATTACCATTAGGGCCGATCGGGGCTTATAATGGATTGATTCTTCTTTCTTTTGTGCTTTGCGGACTGTCTATGTTTCTTCTGGCCCGGACCTGGACCAATGACCCTTGGTCCTCCTTGCTGGCCGGGCTCATTTTTGCCGTTTTTCCCTACCGAATCAGTCACATTGCCGGGGGCCAGCTTACCGGCCATGTGATTTTTTTCCTGCCCCTTTGTCTCTTCTTTGTAGAAAAGACACTGACTACCGGACGTTGGGTTTATGGGGGGGCGGCGGGATTATGCCTGGTTTTGTTGTCCCGCATGGACCCCCATACGAGTTATTTAACGGCCTTGACCCTCGGGGTTTACCTGCCGAGCCGCCTCCTGTTGAACCGCCCTTTCCCTTTGATCCAGGGAAGGGAATCCACTTCTCTTTGGCCCGGATTCATAGGGACCTTGGCCGGTGGATTATCGATTTCTTTTTTCCTTTGGATAAGATATGGGCTGAATGCCGGTCTTCCTTTTTGGCACACTAACCTGATCCAGGCCTTCATTCTTGGAACCTTATTGGTCTTTTTCGCCTGGTTTTATCTTTCCGCACTGCTTTCAAGATGGACCACTCTCTCTTTTGCCGAGACTCGTCTTCGGGTGGGGAAAATATTTTTATTATTCCTGCCCTTGTGGTTTTATGTTCTAAAATATCGAATTCATATCCCCTATCTGGGCTTGATCTTGACCGGATTTTCGCTGAGCCTTTTTTTTATCGCTCTGATTGCTGTTTGGAAAAAACACCGGGATCGGCTCTTGATGTTTGATTGGCCCAAGACCTTGATTCTTGTCATAAGCGTAGGATTGGGGTTGGCGATAGCCTCGGCTTATTTGATGCATGTCCGGACAACGGTTTTCTTACCTTCTCTGGCCGGCAAGGGAAGGACTATCGGCGAGGTCCTTCTTTTTTCTCCGAGAGCCGGCAACTTATTTTTCTGGCAGGACATCAATCAGGAACGATTCGTCTTGTTGGGTTGGGGTCTGGTCCTTTTGGCCGTTTTCGGTTTGATTCCCCTTTTTAAACAACAACCTAAACGACCGGGGCAATTGGCCCTGGCCGGAATTCTGGCCTTTTTGGGCCTCATTTTGACCCTCGGGCCGACGTTGACTTCCTTCCCTCTTTATTCCATCCTTTATAGGTATGTTCCCTTTTTCAATTACTCCCGGGTGCCGGGCCGTTTTGTGATGGTGGGGATGGTTTTCTTCTGCTTGCTGGCCGGAATGGCCCTGTCTTCCATCCGGGAAAGCCTGGCCTCCAGAGGATGGAATCGCTTAAGGAAATGGCTTCCTCTTTTCATTATTCTTTTAGTATTGGCTGAATTTCATACTTGGCAACCCTTAGGGATTTCTATGATGGGTAAAGACAATCGGATCTACAAGGAGATTCAAAATCGTCTGCCAAAGGGGGGAAATGTTTTGGAGCTCCCCATTTGGCCGGGGGATTCCCACCAGTCTTCTGCCTATGAATACACGGTTACCCGAACCCGCAAACCGATGATAAACGGCTATGCCCCCGTAGTGTTCCGGGAATATATCCGGCATATTTTCTGGCCTCTTTTTCCTTTGGATTTTGGGGAGCTGAAATCACCCCAGGCCGCGGAACTGAAAAATCTCAAGGTGGATTTGATTACCTTTCATGATAATTCTATGGTCTATCCGGAAAAAATAAGTCCCTTTCCCCCAAGACTGGCCTTGAAGCGGTTGATAACTTCTCCGTTCTTAAGGCTGGTTGACCATGATCAGGATGTATCCCTTTTCAAATTCAACTCAGATTTTCTGGGGGCTCCTTCGGATTATAAAAATCTCCCCACCCTCCCTTTAGCAAAGGGTTGGGTAAAAAATCCCCCTATGACAAAGGAGGAAGGAGGGGGATTTAGAGAGGTGTCCACCATTTCTTCCCCGGTTTCAGCCATTTTTTATGCTCATCAACTTTCCCGGGAAACCGGAAGTGTTGAAATGGATCCCTTGGCCTCCGGGTATTACCTGCTTATGGATGAAAAGGCTTTGCTTCAAGGGAAACTGGTACCTCTCCCCGGGAAAAGGGGGAATGTGTTCTTGGCCTCCCCCGGCCAGGATCAGTCCGGATACTTGGCTATCGGTCCTAGCCGGTTTTTCCCTTCCGGGAAATACAAGGCCCGATTTCGCATCAAGGCCGGGGCTGCCGATCCTTGGCAGGAAGTGGGGCGGATTGAAATAACTAAAGACCGCAAGACCGTTATTAAACAAAGGCTCATTCGGGGCCGGGATATAAATGGAACTGCGGGCTGGACGGATATCCCTTTGGAATTTGAAAATACCCAGTTGGGAGAGATAGGGTTTAGGGTCTATTATTCCGGGAAAGTCCCCTTAAAGTTCAACACTGCCGCCATCGGTTTTGCCGATCAAAATACAGGACCGGGATCAGTTGAAGCCGAAGACTTGTTTCGGCAGACCGGCACTGTTATCCTCGATCCCCTGGCCTCGGGCAAAGAGGCCGTATTCGGTCAGGCTGGATATCATCCTCCGATCTATCTTAGTTACGGACCGTATCGGACCTTTCCTCCGGGACGGTTCCAGGCCGTCTTTTTTCTTCGATTAAAAGACCTTCCTTCCATTTCTAAAGAAACCGACGTGGTTCTCATTGAGGTGGCCACCGATATGGGAAAGAGGATATTCAGCCAACGAAAGGTCAAGGTTCGGGACCTAATAACCGATCAGTATGAGCCGATCCGGTTGGATGTAAAAGTCCCTTTTCCATGTGAACTCGGTTATCGGGTGAAATTTTTAAGCAAGGTGGATGTGTTGCTTGATCGCATGGAAGTGGTAGATGCCCAAAAAGGAATGAGGGGTGACACCATTGAAAGACGATGAATTCAAAACCATAGTCCGAAGGTATGCCGGAGAGTCTCTGCTTCCCTGGGAAGAACATTATCTGGACTACCATGCTGCCCGTTACCTGGACACCCTGAAAATCCTGGGCCCG
>NZ_JBTSLF010000246.1:0-3337 GCF_054640775.1 Candidatus Aquicultor sp.
TCATCACGAAATCGGCTATTAATCCAAGGATCAACCCAACCACCGGAATCGTTATGACCGTTACTGCGGTAAAGTAGGCATGGCTTTCATTGTAAAGATTAGCCCACCAGGCCTCCCATCCCGATAATCGGCGAGTATCGGCTACAATAACGATTAGATCAGCGGCCTCCCCCGAGGCCAGGACAAGCTCAGGGATTAATAAAAGCCCCATCCCGGCCAGAAATACTAATTTTTTCCACACTCCTTGCATTGATATCCTCCTTAGATTATTAAAGGTGAATTAAACCTCAAGGGTATTTCTTTCCTTGTGATAAAAAGCACGCAATATCCATGCCAGAGGCCCGGATAAATCTTCTGAGATTCTGTAATAAAAAAATTATTTTATAATAACAAGTTACAATTACACCGTCAATTCCCAATATCATTGATGTCGGCCTATTGAAACTTTCATGGCTGGAGGTGTAAAAAAAACATGACACTTTCTGGGGGACGTTGCGTAATTTGTATTTGATGTTTTAGATAAAATGATGGGTTTTTCAGGTTCAGATAGGTCAAGTTCGTTGTTCTGGGGGGGTGAGCTAACAGTATTGGGTCTAACCTCTGTCTACCCCGCATTTGGTAGGGCAGGGATCCGTAGCAGGAGCCCGGTGATCAAAGAGGCCTAGTGCCCGCTGGATTTCTGATCCTTAGAAAGATTACCCCTGCGACCTTTTAGAGTGATGAAAAGAAGCGGCGGGTAAAAGTAGGCAGAACAAAAACCCCATGATGGGCATGACCATCATGGTCTGCAAGGCTGTCGGTACTCCCCAGTTATCGGCCACAAGACCAAGCAGGGTTACCCCCAATCCACCGGTGCCGATGGCAAACCCGACCATCAAACCCGAGGCCACCCCCAGTTTGCCGGGCAGAAGATCCTGGGCCATGACCACTGTGACGGAAAAACTGGCGATTAAGACAAATCCCGAAAGACTCAGGACGACGAAGGCCCCCCATCCCTGGACCTGAAGGAAGAGTATAAGGAGGGGAATCATAAGGAGCATGGTTAAGGTTAGGAAGAATTTATGTCCCCAGCGGTCAGCCAGGCGGGCCCCCCAAAGGGTGCCTACAGTGCCAGAGATCAGAAAAGTGGTGACCATCTTGCCGGCCAGCAAGGGATCACCTTTTAAGTGGTTGATATAATAAAAAGGAATAAATGTGACCAGCCCCATTTGTATCCAGGATCTCATGGTGACAATCAGGATGAGTATGGTCAGTTTACCGTAAGACGTGATTGATTTGGCGGTGGTTGAACCTGTTTCTTTTTGCTCCTGAGATACCGGGTAACGCAAGGAAGGCAAACGGAAGAGAAGGAAACCGGCCATAAAGAAGCCCGGCAAACAATAAAAGAGGGTTCCAGCCAGGGAAAAATGGGAAACCACCAGGGCAAGGGTAAAGGGTCCTAAAGCAAATCCCAGGTTTCCTCCAACGGCAAAAATGGACATGCCCGAAGCCTTATTCTGACCGATAAAGAAGTGAGCGGTTTTAAATCCTTCCGGATGAAAAGCAGCCACCCCTAAGCCTCCCAGAACGACCAATAAAAGAAGGACCCCATAGTTCGGAGATAAGCCGGAGAGTCCGATCCCTAATCCGGCCACTAAAACCCCCAGGGGAATCAGCCAGACTTTTGGGCGACGGTCCGAAAAAAAACCGAATATCGGCTGGATAATCGAAGAGGTCAAATTGGAAGCCAGGAGTACCATCCCGGCAGCGGTGTAAGAGAGTCCCAAAGCCTCTTTCATGAAAGGCAGGAGGGCGGGAACGGCTCCTTGATTGATATCAGTAACCAAGTGAGCCAAACTCAATAAAAATAAGATCTTAAAATCCATAGGCGGTTGTTCATTCCCTCAAAATTTATCAGGGTTTATCCTTGACTAATTATAGAAAACAATTTAATATTCAATGTTTATTTTCTTATCCCTGATTTTTTGATAATAGTAACGGGTTTAAAGGACTTAGTCAATGGAAGAAGAAAACCAGTTAAGGCAACAACGGTTAAAAAAGGCTGATGAACTGAAAGCGCTCGGGGTAGATCTCTACCCCAGTTTTAACCGGATCAGTCATAAAATCGAAGAAATTCATGCCCAGTTTAGTCCCCTGACGGGATCCACACCAGATGAATCAACACCAACCGTCCGGACCGCGGGGAGATTAATGACTCAACGGGACTTCGGGAAAAGCATCTTTTTTCATATTCAAGACGGGACAGGACGTCTTCAGGGGTATTTGAAAAAAGATTTAATTGGGGAGGAGCAGTTTCTCCTGTTTAAAAAAATCGACTTGGGAGATTTCCTGGGTCTGGAAGGTAGTCTTTTTAAAACCAAAACCGGGGAGCTGACCTTATTAATAAAAAAAATTGAATTATTATCCAAATCCCTACGCTCTTTACCGGAAAAATTTCATGGTCTGATAGACGTGGAACAGCGATATCGCCAGCGCTATCTGGACCTGTTGGTCAATCCCAAAGTCCGGGAAATCTTTCAGTTACGCTCCCGAATGATTCATTTGATCCGGGGTTTCATGACCGAAAGAGGGTTTTTAGAGGTCGAGACCCCCATGATGCAGCCCATCGCCGGCGGGGCTACGGCAAAGCCTTTCGAGACCTTTCATAATGCGCTTAACCTCCCTTTATTTCTAAGGATCGCTCCGGAACTGTATTTGAAGCGCCTGGTTATCGGAGGTTTGGATAAGGTGTTTGAGATAAACCGGAATTTTAGAAATGAAGGGATCTCCATCAAGCATAACCCGGAATTTACCATGATCGAATTCTACCAGGCCTATGCCACTTATCAGGATTTAATGAACTTAACCGAAGAACTTTTTTCTTCCCTGGCCCAAAACCTCAAGGGAAGTTTAACCTGGAGCTACCAGGATGAGTCTATTGATCTAACCCCTCCCTGGAGACGACTTCCCTTTTTGCAGTCCCTGGTCGAGATAGGGAATATTGACCCCGGAATCCTGGAAGATTCCGGGCGGGCTATAGAAATGGCCCGTTCCCTGGGGGCGGATTTAAAATCCGTCGATGGCCAGGGAAAGGCCCTGACCAAAATTTTTGAACAGGTGGTGGAACCCAAATTACGTCAGCCTACTTTTGTCACCGGGTATCCCATAGAAGTATCCCCTCTGGCCAAGAGGAGTAAAGAAAACCCGGAAATAACTGATCGTTTTGAATTGTTCATCTGCGGACGTGAGATTGCCAATGGTTTTACCGAACTCAATGACCCCTTGGATCAAAAAGAGCGCTTTATTAATCAGATGAAGGCCAAAGAGGCAGGTGATGATGAAGCCCAGGATATTGATT
>NZ_JBTSLF010000247.1:0-3327 GCF_054640775.1 Candidatus Aquicultor sp.
TGGTAAAATTTTTCTGCTTTACATAAACATTAAGGAGGATAACCTTGGCAAATATAAAGTCGCAAATCAAAAGGATAAAGGTATCAGAGCGCCAGCGCATTCGCAATAAGGGCACACGATCGGCTCTTAAGACCTATGTTACCAAATTCAACACCGCGATTGCAGCGAGCGACCGCGATGCAGCTGAGGCAGCGCTTAAGATTGCTATCAAGAATCTGGACAAGGCAGCCGAGAAAGGCACCATCCATAAAAACAACGCCGCCAACAAAAAGTCGCGCTTGATGAAGAAACTCAACAAAGTAGCTGCTGGATAATAAACGCTGATAGCAGCTAAGCCGCTACTATCACAGTGAAGTATCAGTAACTATGTGCAAAAGAAACGGGTCGATGTGAAAACATCGACCCGTCTTACTTTCTATCAATAGTTGATGAATTCAATCCATCAACTATCCCCATCTCGCTCAGCGAGCTTGGTTTAGGTATACCTAAGTGACCATTTTGTTGGTATACCATCGTCGCTTTCCCTCTGCAAAGTTTCCAAAATATGGAAACTATTATAATATTATACTCAGGAAACGGTAGTTAAGCAATGGTTTGGTAACATTTCTTATATTAGCCCGTCGTTTCAATGACCTGTGGGCTAAACATCCTCTTGCATCCCCCTCGATTATGTAATGTCGGATTAACTCCGCCATACAATCCGTACCCGTTTCAAAATTCTAAGGCATATTTCGTTAAGAGGACAAGCGATTGCAAAAAATTAACTGTCTCTTAGCAAATTTGGGAATAAATACTTCGTCATGTAGATTGATAGTATATCGGGCGGTGATTATTGTGGATGCTGCGATTCCCCTGCTGTTGTTATTGGCGGCGGTTCTAATGGTTGCCTGGATCGGGATAAAATTATTCCGGAAGTAGCGAGCAAACTACATTGTCTTTGGACGCCCAAACAGCGCGGTTGTTTTGCCAGCCACCCAGGCGAGACAGGTGAAAACTAGAAATCCGCCAAAATCCAGAAGCACGTCCCTCGCCATGCCCGTTCTATTCCCGACAAGTGTTTGATTCCATTCATCGAGAGAAGCAACAGAAATCAAGAGTGCCCCGGCCACCAACCAGGGCCATTTCCTTTTGAGGCCTGAACATTTAAGCGCAGCAGCTAGAGCCAACCCAAACGCACCATAAATCGCAACGTGTGCGCCTTTGCGAATAAAGAATTGAATAAAATCAACGGGGTTTTTATGATTGTCCGTCGGTCTGCTGTTATAGGCAAACCGTACTTCCGGTAGTTTGCGAACAGCGCTAACGACGGAACTATATTTCTTGAGCTCGGGGCGTAGATCCTGCTCGTGAAAGGTTTGGCTTGAAAAATGCGCTATCACTGCCAGAAAGGCCAGAACCAGAAGCCAATGCAACGTGCTATGGGCAAGCTTTGTTGTTTTCTCTTCGTTTTGGAACTCGTTATTTACCATGACGCCTTTGTCGTTACTTTCTCGATTGCCCGGCACGTATCCTCAATATCAGTATCGCTCAGCGTTGGGTGCACGAGAAACATCAAGCTTGTCTCACCCAGCTCCCTCGCTGTTCTCAGACGCTCAGTCGGACGAAGTTCCTTTGCATCAAAGGCCTTCTCGAGATAAATCTCGCTGCAGCTTCCCGTAGAGCACGGGATACCCTCGGCATTAATCGCCATCATAATTTTATCCCGATCCCATCCTTCTTTTAAAGCCTCGGGGCGAACAAATACATAATATTTGTAATAGGAGTGGTAAAATCCTTCCGGGGGAATCGTCGTTCGTAATGCCTCAAGCTGCGAGAGACGCTCGTTTAAGATGACCGCATGCCTGCGCCGGGTCGCAACCCAGGCTGGCAGTTTTGCAAGCGCCGCACGGCCGAGCGTCGATTGCATATCTGTCAATCGCAAATTAGTTCCAAAGGATTCATGAAGCCAGCGAAACCCGGGAGAATGCCGGCGATTGTAGACCGCATCGTAGCTCTTACCGTGATCTTTATATTCCCAAGCTTTGCGCCAAACCTCTTCGTCGTTGGTGGTGAGCATTCCACCCTCTCCGCCGGTAGTCATAATTTTATCCTGACAGAACGAGAAGGCGCCTACGTCCCCCACCGAGCCCACCGGGCGCCCCTTGTATGTAGCTCCATGCGCTTGGGCGCAGTCCTCGATAACTTTGAGACCATGCTTTTTGGCCAGCTTTAGGATTGGGTCCATATCGCACGGCCAACCGGCCAAATGCACGGCGATTATCGCCTTCGTTTTCGATGTTATAGCAGCCTTGATGGTTTCTACAGTAATATTCTGGCTTACAGAATCGATATCCGCCATAATCGGTGTCGCGCCCCTTACAACCACGCAACTTGCCGAAGCAATGAACGTGCGGCTGGTAACGATAACCTCATCACCCGGCCCTATACCCAGGGCAAATAGCGCCAGCTCAAGGGCAACCGTACCGTTAGTAAGGGCGACCACATGATTGCAGCCTGCAAAAGCCGCAAACTCCTTTTCAAAGAGACGGCCTTCATCACCCGTCCAATAATTCACCTTGCCGGATTTTAGAACAGCAACCACTGCATTGATCTCATCGGCTTCAAAATACGGCCATGGCGCAAAGGGTTTGGTTCGGATCGGGGTTCCACCATCAATGGCAAGCTTGTCTAAGAGTCTCATCTTAATTCGTTCCTATTGACCACTAGACGATCGCATTTCGAAGACATAACATTCGCCTCAATCCTGAGCCAGCTCGGATCAGGCTGCTCCCCGCTCGCCCACGCTATCAGCGCCGCCGGAATATTAGCGCCGGCAACATGCGAAAAAGGATATGCGCCACCAAAACGCGGGTTCAAGTCGAGCACATAACAAATGCCCTTTCTGATAAACACATCACAATCAAGACTGCCAACATGTCCGAGCGCTGTCCCAATTAGCTTACCTAATGCAAACAGCCGGTCATTGTTTACAGTGATCGCTCGGTCTGCCCCTTCCGGTCGTTTTGCTAGCTTACGTTTTGCTAGAGTGCAAATATAATTACCTTTAAGATCATTGATTATGTCCAGGCAGAATTCGTCGCCGCCAAATTGCTCCTGTATCAGGATCGATCTATCAAAATCTGTCATGCTGATTTCAGCTAGGATGGTTCTCGCTAGACGTTTCTTGGCTAACGAATACGCGAGTTCGAGTTCCTCGAGATCTTCGACAAAATCGATTGCAATCGACGCGGTACCCCAACGCGGTTTAACAACCAGTGGGAACGTTATATCTTCTCGATAGAGAGCTTCTTTCGTATCTTCAAGTGTGACATAGGATCGCGGTACGGC